>JBILCE010000144.1:0-3664 GCA_044353305.1 Paenibacillus sp. | reverse complement strand
ACCCATCAGTAGAACAATTCCCATTCCAATGATAAAGTACAGCCAATTCTTACGCGAAAGGCCAAATTCACTTGCTTTGCGATACATCAGAGGAACACCGCCAAGAATGACACCGATAAAAAACAACCCAAGCGGTATCGGAAATTGCTCCAGCAACCATCGAATTCCATTGGCAAACAAAACAATACCGATGACGGCACCTAAACCTACACTGACCAACAAAATCGCGTGCTTGCGAAAATCTTGAAATATATGATTAATCGCCTCTAATAACCGATCATACAAACCTAAAATAATCGCAATCGTACTTCCACTCACGCCAGGAATTAACTGCGAAATGCTCATTACCATTCCTTTCCATATGTTCGTTAAAATTTGCAACATTGTCACCTCATGTTTGGATTTTTAGATTTACTACTTCATTTAATTCTCAAATACTGCACTGAAAAAAAAGAAAGCAAGGATGAACAGCCGTTTCGGCCGTTTATGCTTGCTCGCTTTTCGAACTTACTGATTTTTTCTCCGCTAAGCCAAGCGTCTGCGCTGTGAAAGTATGAACTTCATCGATAAGTTCTATATTTTTTGATAACGACAGGCCGTATGAAGGAATCATCTCTTTTATCTTTGGTTCCCACTCTTTTAACTGTTGCGGAAAGCATCTCTGGATCACTTGTAGCATGACCGAAACGGCTGTTGAAGCGCCCGGAGAAGCACCGAGTAATGCAGCAATTGAGCCGTCAGCTGCACAAATCACTTCGGTACCAAATTGAAGCGTTCCTTTACCAGCAGCCGTATCTTTGATCACTTGTACACGTTGACCCGCTACGACTGTATCCCAATCTTCGCTTTTCGCATTTGGAATAAATTCTCGTAGCTCTTCGATACGCTGTTCTTTCGATAACATTACTTGCTCGATGAGATATTTGGTTAACGGGATGTTTTTGGCGCCTGCCGCTAACATTGTGATGAGATTATCCGGTTTAATGGAAGTAACCAAGTCGAGCATGGAACCCGATTTCAAAAACTTTGGTGAAAAGCCGGCAAATGGACCAAATAATAACGATTTCTTGTTATCAATATATCTGGTGTCTAGATGCGGAACAGACATTGGAGGTGCGCCAACTTTAGCTTTTCCATATACTTTCGCATGATGCTGTGCGACAACATCAGGATTATTACATACCAGGAACAGTCCGCTTACAGGGAAGCCGCCAATATGTTTACCTTCAGGGATATCCGATTTTTGCAATAAATGGAGGCTTCCACCTCCGCCGCCAATAAAGACGAATTTTGCAGTGTGACGTTCGGTGGTCCCGCTCTCTTCATTTCGCACCTTCAATTGCCACGAACCATCGCTAGTCCGTTTTATATCATTAACTTGATGTTTGTAGCGGATCTGGACGTTTTTACTCTTTAAGTCGTCAAATAACAAACGTGTTAAAGCACCAAAGTTAACATCCGTACCGGTGTCAATTTTGGTTGCCGCGATAGGTTCGTTCACAGTACGATCCTGCATAATAAGGGGGACCCATTCCCTCAGTTTATCGGGGTTATCGGAGAATTCCATACCCTTAAATAGCGGATTGTTAGAAAGCGCTTCAAACCGCTTCTTCAAAAACGCTACATTTTGTTCGCCTTGCACCATACTCATGTGAGGCAATGGCATGATAAAGTCCTGTGGATTGCTTAGGACCTTACTTTGCACAAGATAAGACCAGAACTGCATGGATTCTTGAAATTGTTCATTAATGGTGATTGCTTTGCTAATATCGATTGATCCGTCTTGTTTTTCCACGGTATAGTTTAGCTCACAAAGTGCCGCATGCCCTGTTCCCGCATTATTCCATTCATTAGAGCTTTCATCGCCTGAGCTTGCTAGCTTCTCAAAAACGGTAATGTTCCAGTCCGGTTCGAATTGTTTGATCAATGACCCCAATGTCGCACTCATGATGCCGGCACCAATTAAGATAACATCTGTGTTCGTTTGTCTGCTACTCATCTTTACCTTCCTCATACATTAAGATTTACACAATAGATGCAGGCGTCTTGCAGTATCGCCTCAGTAATTTAGGTTGATTCTAGTCGCATATCTTCTCTGAATTAATTATAAACTATTCTTATTTTAACACTTTTAATTATAGATTAAAAACATTAAAAAGTAACAATGATATGGAAAGAGACGGTTTGCAAAAAAATGCCCCAAAGGAATGTTGTTCACGACCCTTTAGGACATTTTTCAATTGGTAAAGACTATAGGTATTTGTCAGGATTATATGGTTACCGTATGGTTAGATGTAGATAAAGTCTTGTCTTTAACCTGCTCATAGAATGCAGACATGGAGGCTATTACGTACGGAGTATACCAGAGGAACCCGATTCCAAGCGTAATTACCGACAATATAAACCAACCAATAAAACTCAAATATAGCTTAACTAATTTCCATTTATATCCATACATTATTTCTTTACTCTTCCGAATGGCATCGATAGGTTTGATTCCTGGATTGTCATATAAAATGTACCAGCTCATGGAATATCGCAAGGCAGCAATGATCCCCGGAATAAACAACAATAAAGACCAAAGTAGAATAAAAATAAATAATAATAAATTTAGTAGAATGGTTGCGCCGAAGAATTGAAAGCCTGTAAATAAAACGGAAAACTTTGGCTGTTGTCTGCGGAACAATTGAAGAAAGTAGGAAGCAAGTCCGTAAGTCATTGGTCCACTAATCAAAAGAGAAGCAATAAAGAAAAGTGCGGTTTGATCAATCCAACTTGCAATGAACATTATGATACTGGAGACTAGACTAACTAAAATTGCCATCAACCAGTTGCCCCGAAGGCTCTCCCTGCCTAATGCGCGAATCTCTGCACTCGTGAACATGATCATCGCTCCTTAATTTTGAATGGGACTATAATTTATAATTTAACTTTATCGAATAAACCCTGGTACTTCAATACATTCAAGATGATTATTTTGCAAAACCTTTAAAGTGATTTATAGTTACAATAATCTGAATTCTGATGAAACTGGGGGTTCCTACATGACTGTAAAAATGATCAATCGTGGAACAGCTTTAATAACTGGGGCGTCTACTGGCATCGGACTGGAGTTCGCTAAACGTTTTGCAAAAGATGGCTATCATTTGGTATTGGTGGCGCGTAATCGGGAGAGGTTGGAAGAAGTGGCTACTTCTATTCCTAGTCATCAGCCTGTATCAGTCCATGTAATTGATTTGGATTTAAGTGACATTGACGCACCACAGAGGCTTTACGATCTTGTCCGTGGGATGGATATTCATATCGATGTGTTAGTGAACAATGCGGGCATTGGGATATTTGGCGAATTTGCGCAAACTGACCGTGTAACGGAACTCAAAATGATCGACTTAAATGTTCGTGGGTTGACCGATTTAACGAAGCTATTTCTTCCACAAATGATAGAGAAAGGTTCAGGTAGTATACTCAATGTAGCTTCAACTGCTGCTTTCCAACCAGGCCCGTTAATGGCCGTCTATTACGCAACGAAGGCATACGTATTATCTTTTTCTGAAGCCCTAGCCAATGAATTGAAAGGAACTGGCGTCACCATTAGCGCTTTCTGTCCAGGACCTACTGCCACGGAATTTCAAGAACGCGCGAATATGAATGCTTCGCGATTACA
>JBILCE010000143.1:0-3670 GCA_044353305.1 Paenibacillus sp. | reverse complement strand
CCACGGATACACATCAAAAGAATAATCGATAAGATCGTTTAACAAGACCAATATAGCACTAAACAACCATGCCAATTTGGATATATGGAAAAATCGTAAAAAGAGGATAACTTCTACCGCCATTGCTAGATGAGAGGCACTTAACATACCGTCTTGCCAATCGAATGGACTTCCAAGTAATCCACCTGAAATGATGATTCCAACTGCCCATATCCCATACTTAAAGGAACTTATACACGCAAGAGCCTCAATTAATCCTCTTATAAATGTTCTAGTGGTCTTTTTGTTGTCAACCTGTTTCATCGTATCCTTAATTAGATACCAAATTGCAATTGTAAAAAACAAACTGGAGGTAGGACTATCTGGGACAAATGGAAGCATCCAAATCGGCTTCTCCGAAAGTGTCTCCACCAGTTGATCCCAATACCATACGTATCCATAAGCGGTACCCAGCAAATTCACCCAAAACAAACTGAGTAGCAATTGTGGTGATAACAGAAATTGGGGAGTCAAAAATCTCCTTGTCCATACGAATAAAGCTGACAAACTAGACACCTCCTACTGTAAAAAAAGCCTGACCGTAATTGGTCAGGCTACTTTTGTGAATTCATTACTGTGTTTTCTTTTGTTTAGATAACCAAGTTGCAATCGAATCAATATCTGCATCTGACAAGCCTTTATCCTTGTTAGGTTGATACTGAGCTGTCATTGAACCTTGGCCGTTCTTGATTATGTTTAGAATCGCCGTTTTATCATATTTATCACCTGTACCTAGGAGTGCAGGAATAGCTCCCTTCATCCCCTTTAGGTCAGCTTGATGACAAGTGATACAGGTTGATTTGGCATACAATTTAGCACCTGGATCATCAGCAGCAACAATTGCTGGAAGTGCAGCATTCTTATCTGCAGGCTTAGGAGCCGGCTTACCGGCGCTACGAGCCGCTTTAAGTTCTTCCTCACGCTCGATGTGTTCAGGCGTAATTCCTTTTGCTTCCAACTCGACCTGGTAATGGTGCCATGATACAGCAGTCAAATAGATGGTTGCAACTAAGGACAGGGACATCAAAATAGTAGTGATTGGACGAAGGGTGAATCGTCTTTCTTTTCCCATATCCAAGAACGGTACTAATGTTAATGCTCCAAACATTATTCCAGGCACGACAACCGTTCCTAAAATTTTAAAATCACCGGCAGTGTAAGGATACTTGAGTAATTGATACAGAAACAAGAAGTACCAGTCCGGGATTGGTAAAAACTGCGAATTCGTTGGATCCGCAGGATACCCAAGTGGTGCAGGCTTAGAAACAACTAATACTAACAAGCCTACCATAAAAACAGTTGCTACCATCCATTCCTTTAGAAGGAAGTTTGGAATAAATACCTCAGATTTACCTGGGTAGGCAGAATAGTCTTGCGCAATAAGACGCGACGATTTGTGGCGTACGCGTGAATCGCCAACAAACACTATTTTCTCATCGGATTTGTGACCTTGTGCCAAGCTGTTCCCCTCCTCTTCTTATAGCGGTCCAGATATCCCCTGCTTGCGGATCATAAAGAAGTGACCGCCGAGCAAGGCAAGCAGGACCCCTGGCAGGAAGAATACGTGAAGCGCAAAGAATCGAGTAAGGGTCTGTGCACCGACGATATCTCCGCCTTGTAGGAATGTTTTAATGTAATCCCCAATAATAGGTGGAGAAGCTGCGATTTGGATACCAACTTGTGTAGCAAAGTATGCCTTGTTATCCCATGGTAACAAATAGCCCGTAAAACCTAATCCTAACATAACGAAGAAAATCAACATACCAATAACCCAGTTCATTTCTCTAGGGGCTTTATACGATCCTGTGAAGAATACCCGAAGCGTGTGTAAGAACATCATGACGATAACTAAACTCGCTCCCCAATGATGCATACCTCTTACAATAACACCAAACGCAACATTATGTTGCAAAAAATCTACGCTCTTATATGCATTTAAGATGTCAGGCGTATAATACATTGTTAAAAACATGCCGGACAATACTTGAATGACGGTAACAAAAAACGTAAGTCCACCAAAACAATATACGAATGCAGAAAAATGGTGAGCCGGGTTAACGTGCTCAGGAACCTCGTGATCGGCAACATCTCTCCATAATGGTGTAATGTCGAGGCGCTCGTCGATCCAATTAAAAAGGGCCTTCATCATAAAACCCTACGCCTCCTTATAATTTAGAAGTGAAATTCGGTTGGAGTTGCCCAACATATACAAAGCCTTGCTCAACTTTTACCGCATATTCGTCAAGCGGCAATGGTGCAATAGTTAAGTTTTTGCCCTCTTTCGTATAATGGGCATTGTGACATGGACATACGTACTTATCCTGTCCCCACATAACCGTACATCCTAAGTGTTTACATGTTGGATTTAATGCAAAGACTTTGCCACTTTTATCTTTAGCTATCCATGCTTCGAGCTCTGGATCGCTTTCATACCAACCGTCTACTTGATGAACTTGGAACTTAAATGATTGTGGTGTGTCTTTGATTTTGCTCTCTTCTACAACCTTTACCCATTCCGAAGTGGACTTCGGTTTAAGCACTGGATCGATCGCAAAGCGCACCATAGGAGCCAACATGCCAGCCGCAAGAAATCCTCCCGTACCTCCAAGCGTGTAAGCCAAAAATTGGCGTCGGGACATTTCGCGTTTGTTCGACTGCTTCGTGTCATGTTCTTGATGTTCTTTCTCACTCATCGCTTGTTCTACCCCCTATCCTGAAATTAGTCATGAGCCTAACGAGTGACGTTCAATTCCAGGCTGACTGGCTCAATCTGAGTCAATCACATTGCCGTCTTCATGCCACGCATGTGTGTGTCAAGCTAGTCTCCGTCGTCAAGACTCAACATTCCCTATAAGTCAATAATATAATAGCTTACCCCCACTAGAGCGTCAAGAATCGAACAGCTACTTTCGCCTCAGACAGAAAAAGGTTTTGTGGATTGTTAACGAATTTGTCACAAGCATTAGAAAAGAGACCATTTAAGCATTGTGTACCGAACTTTGCCAAACGTTCATTATAATTGACTTAAAAGATCCCGAGTTTACTTCTTCCCTTGTTAAGATAGCATCAGCAGAAGTCACTCTAATCTTTTCTAGTATATTGTCTGTTGACACAATCAAAACATAACGAAACGGGGTCTGTTTTAATTTCATGGTTAAATCAACTAACGTAGTTTGAAAAGAGTTATCTTCACTTATGTAATGAAACGCAGGGTAAGTCACTAATCTGCCTCTAAATGTTACTTCAATGGGTTCCATCACATCACGCAATTTCTCTAATGCCATAGTTATCTCCATTGGAGTCTCAGTGCCTGTTAATGCGGTAATGGGTAAGAGACATGTATCCAAAAACATTTGATTTGCATCCCATACTTCAGAGGATATTTCACTAAATTTCATCAGTCCTAGCCTCCCTTGTATACACTTTTATCAGATGATAGGTATTCTAATCCGTTCTGAACATAGCTTTCCGCTGTTCGTCGCATTCTAGCCAGGTCCGCATCCGTAAGCTCTCGAACAACTTTAGCCGGTGAACCTAACGATAGTGTATATGATGGGATTTTTTTACCTTCTGTTACTAAACTACCTGCACCAATAAGCGCATATTCACCAACATCCGCACCGTTTAATAT
>JBILCE010000009.1:0-10929 GCA_044353305.1 Paenibacillus sp. | reverse complement strand
CTACTAAGGGAATATGAATTTGTTTTTTGATCTCTTTAATTGCTTCTGCTGCTTCCACATTGTTAACGGTCACACGTACAATTTGACAGCCTGCCTCTTCTAAGCGAAGAATTTCGGCAACCGTCGCTTGAACATCGGCGGTCTTTGTTGTACACATGCTTTGAATAACCACCTGGTCATTCCCACCAATGGTTAGATTGCCAACCTTAACAGGAATCGTTTGCGTTCGATGGAACATATGATTCTCCTTTCTCCCGGTTTGTGGATAGATGCGAAACTACCTCCTTTCTGCAACGGTCTACGCGCAAATTGGAGGTATCGTCTAAAGATGAGCGCTTATGCGCTTTCTTCCTTTTTCTTGCTTGCTTTTTCAATCGGCATCAAGGTTGGTGTGATTTTGTCTTGCACCACTTCTTTGGTGATGACACATTTGGCCACATCATTCCTTGAAGGGACTTCAAACATCACGTCAAGCATTAAACTTTCAATGATTGCCCGAAGACCACGAGCACCTGTATTACGTTTAATCGCTTCCTTCGCAATGGCATCGAGAGCATCGGGTTGGAATTCCAGTGAGACATTATCCATTTCGAGCATCTTTTGATATTGCTTGACGAGCGCATTCTTGGGTTCGGACAAAATCCTAACCAGTGCAGCCTCATCCAACGGCTCTAAAGTCGAGATCACAGGAAGACGTCCGACAAATTCAGGGATTAAACCGAATTTTAGTAAATCCTCCGGCAATACCAATGACAAATATTCACCTGGCTTCAGGTCGGTTTTGTGACCATCTGCCCCGAATCCGATCACCTTTTTGCCAATTCTGCGTTTAATAATGGACTCAAGTCCGTCAAACGCACCGCCGCAGATGAACAAAATATTCGTCGTATCGATTTGGATAAACTCTTGATGCGGATGCTTCCTACCGCCTTGAGGTGGAACCGAGGCTACTGTTCCTTCCAAAATCTTAAGCAACGCCTGTTGTACACCTTCACCTGAAACATCGCGGGTAATCGACGGGTTTTCCGATTTGCGCGCTACTTTATCAATCTCATCGATGTAGATAATGCCGCGCTCGGCTTTCTCGACGTCATAATCGGCTGCCTGAATCAGCTTCAACAAAATATTCTCAACGTCTTCCCCAACGTAACCGGCTTCGGTCAACGAGGTGGCATCAGCAATTGCAAATGGTACGTTTAAAATTTTGGCGAGCGTCTGGGCAAGCAACGTTTTTCCGCTACCGGTTGGACCGACCAACATAATATTGCTCTTTTGTAGCTCGACTTCTTCTGATTTGTTCTGTGAATTAATTCGCTTGTAATGGTTGTAGACGGCAACGGATAACGATTTCTTCGCCTGATCTTGACCGATTACATATTGGTCCAGAATAGCCCGTATATCCTTCGGCTTTGGAATCTCTTTGAGATCGACTTCCTCTTCATGGCCAAGTTCTTCTTCCACAATTTCTGTACAAAGTTCGATGCACTCGTCACAAATATAAACGCCAGGTCCGGCGACTAACTTACGAACCTGTTCCTGCGATTTGCCGCAAAACGAACATTTCAGTTGTCCTTTTTCCTCGTTAAACTTAAACATCCGGATCACTCCCTTCTACATTCAACCTATGACGTTGCCCGTAATGACCTTATCGACCAAGCCGTAGGCGACAGCTTCTTGAGCGATCAAGAAATTGTCACGATCTGTATCGCGTTCAATTTTATCATAAGGCTGTCCCGTATGTTTTACATAAATTTCGTTCAAATTGCGCTTCGTGCGAAGGATCCAATCGGCGTGAATCTTAATATCAGTCGCCTGTCCGCGCACACCACCAAGTGGCTGGTGAATCATAACTTCACTGTTCGGAAGAATGTACCGCTTGCCCGGGGCGCCTGCTGTCAACAACAAGGAGCCCATACTGGCAGCCATCCCAACACAGATGGTCGAGACGTCTGGCTTGATGAATTGCATTGTATCATATATACCAAGCCCTGCTGTAACTGATCCACCCGGTGAATTTATGTACAAGTAAATATCCTTCTCGGAGTCCTGCGCAGCCAAAAATAATAGCTGTGCAATAATGACATTCGCTACATCATCATCAATGGCGCTACCGAGAAAAATAATACGATCCTTTAACAACCGAGAGTAGATGTCATACGATCGTTCTCCGCGGTTTTCTTGCTCGACTACCATAGGTATCAGATTCATTGGTGCCATCCCCTCTACTTGTAAGTGCCAAAGGCAAATTAACCTTTAATCATCTTTGCGTTCATTGTACCATGTTTAGATATGAAAACAAAAACGCCAACTTGCCTAGTGGCAGTCTGTTTGTTCGGAAAACAAAGGCACGTGCAATGACGTGCCCTTAGTTCTTATATTACGCTGCTGTAGTTGTTTTATTGCTATGCTCGAGAAGGAAATCAAGTGTTTTACGAACGACAAGATCCCGCTTCATGCTCTCTAGACTACCGTTGGCCGACAGAATGGCGCGGATTTCGTCTGGTGTACGTTGGTAAGAATTCGCAAGTTGCTCGATTTGTTGAGTCAGATCGTCTTCCGTCGTCTCGATGTTCTCCGCTTTCGCAATCGCTTCAAGAACGAGATTGTGACGAACGCGCTTCTCTGCGTCACCACGCATTTGACCCTTCATAGCTGCTTCATCTTGACCAGTAATTTGTTGATATAACTCAAGAGTAAACCCTTGGGATTTCAAACGGTTTACGAAATCTCCGTAAATTTGCTCAACTTCGCTGTCAATCATCGCCGAAGGAATTTCGACTGATGCTGCCTCAGCTGCTTTTTCAACAAGCGTGTTTTCAAGCTCGCGATCATTCGCTTGTTTTTTGCGCTCTTCCAATCGCTTAACGATATCTTGCTTGAATTCTTCGAACGTTTCGAATTCACTAACGTCCTTCGCAAATTCGTCGTCAAGTGCCGGTAAGTTCTTGCGCTTAATTCCTTGTAATTTTACTTTGAAAAGAGCCGGCTTGCCTTTAAGCTCGACCGCATGGTAGTCTTCCGGGAACGAAACGTTGATATCCTTCTCCTCGCCCACTTGAAGACCGACCACTTGCTCCTCAAAACCAGGAATGAAGCTGTTAGAACCAAGTTCTAGCGAATACTTCTCTGCTTTTCCACCTTCAAAAGGTTCACCATCTGCAAATCCTTCAAAATCGATTGAGACGGTATCGCCGTTCAGCGCAGAACCTTCTTCAATAACCGCTAACTCTGCATGTCGTTGTTGCAAACGATTCAATTCCTCGGCTACTTCTTCGTCAGTAACGTTAGATGCCTGAATTTCGACATCAATGCCTTTGTAAGCGCCAAGTTCCACTTCTGGTTTTACAGTTACTTTAGCAGTAAACTGCAAAGGCTGACCTTTTGCCATTTGCTGAATGTCGACATCCGGACGATCGACAGGCTCAATACCGGTTTCTTTCACTGCACTAACATAAGCTTCTGGCAGCAAAATATCGAGTGCATCTTGGTACAGACTTTCTACACCAAACTTTTTCTCAAACAGGGCACGAGGCACTTTGCCTTGACGGAACCCCGGAACGTTAACTTTAGCTGATACTTTCTTGAACGCTTTGTCCAATGCATCCGCCACTTGCTCGGCATTTACTTCTACCGTAAGTACAACTGTGTTCTTCTCTATTTTTTCCCAACTAGCTTTCATTCTATGCCTTCGCCTCCAAAAAAATATGCCTATTTAATCACGATATGCCGCTATTCGGCCTATAAACTATTTTATTATAGCACAAAAAGATGGTATGGCAAGAACGGTTCATTCGCGAAAAATGAAATCCTTTAACCTCAAAAAGCAGAAAACCGCCCTTATCGGAAGCTTAATGTGACGCTCCGTGCCAACCATTTTGCATAAACCGATGTAAGATGGTGGTCGCTTCCGTAAACAGTTGCACCATGTGTTCTGTTATTTCATAAATTTCGAAAATGTCCGGTGGATTGACATCGCCTTGTAACAGTTGTCCTACTTCGTAATGCAAGCTTGCCGCCCATGTGTCGATTTGGCCCGGCTCCTCAAGCTGAATGAGTGCGGTATAAAGAGCGGTCCCATAAGCGTAAGTGACGAAATCGCACCAAATTTGTTCAGCAAAATTAGCAAGTTCCGGTTGAGATTGGTGAGAACCGGTTTGCAATCGCTCGATAACTGCTAAAATCGCTTGAGGCCATTCTTCAGAGGAAAGCGGCGTGTCCTCGATGGCAACGATGTAAAGATCGTTGTCTTTTGCTAGCGCCATGGAGCCTGTGTCCCCGATTTGCTTGAGCAGTTGCAAGCCTTTGAACTGAATGCTGGCAGGTAAATGCTCTTCTTCAAGCCAACGACGAATCACACGTGCGACTTTCGGATGACGTATGTAACGTAACTGGTCCAAAATCGAAATTTGCCGTTCAAGTTGATCCGGTTGCTCAAAAATATGAAGCAATCTTTCGATATACTCATCATTGTCCTTATATTTGGCTATTACATGGGACTGTAAAAGTTGTTCTTCCGTAACCTCATCCTCATCCTCAGGGGGGTGACCGTCTGGGAACATCATAAGAAGGTAAGAGAGGAGGTCGGACCATTCCCTACGCACATGCAAATCGCCCATTTGGGCATCGATCAATTTATTTAGTAATTTCACAGTTTCCCCATATTGTTCACTTTCCAATAGCGAAGTTACTTGCTGTCGGTAGTAATCAATTGTTTTGGGAAAAAGAATTACATTGTCGTGTTGCTGCGGGATTGCACCCACCCCCCACACTAGACTTTGTAGACATTAAATTGATCGTATCGTTTTCTTTCCAAAAAAGCAAAATCGTATTCTTGTGATTTGTAGCTATCCTCAACCGGTTTAAATGCGGTTGATTTCTGATGCGACCTGTGATACTATTTCTCTTGCTTGTCATTTGTCAGAGAGAGCAACTATTCGACAATTGTCGTAGCCTCATTGCCATCGCGCGGGTGTAGTTCAATGGTAGAACTCCAGCTTCCCAAGCTGGTGGCGTGGGTTCGATTCCCATCACCCGCTCCAAAGTTATTATGGAATAATAACTTTGAAGTAGCATGGGAAGCGAACCAATAAGGGTTCGACCGCCGTGGCTTTACATGAAACGGCGCGCGTCCGAATCAAGTTCCACGATGATTCGGAGTATTCTCATCACCCGCTCCAAATCTAGTCTCGCAATCACAACTCATCTTGTCTCAGTAGCTCAGTTGGATAGAGCAACGGTCTTCTAAGCCGTGGGTCGGGGGTTCGAATCCCTCCTGGGACGCCATTACCAACTTCAATAAACTCCCGTGATCGATAATGATTTCGATCACGGGAGTTTTCTCATTCAACCATTTTAATTCATTCCACTTCTTTGCTTCCCTCTTGTTTAGGTTGGCGCTTTTTAAACCAATTTAGCGGGTTTAGCCATTTGCGGTATTTGCGTACAAGCTCTTTTCCAAGTAAGACTCCTCCAACCCAAAATGCAATTTCACCGACAATGATTAGTGTTGCGACTACACCACCTCTGGCTACATTGGAAATCGGAAGGGCTGGGACCACGAGAATTAGCCCATATAAAGCAAATGAGAAAATAAATAAAATCAAACCGATTTTTCGTGACATGATGAAATTCCTTTCTATCTTGGAGTGGAGCCGTGCCAATGGTACTTGCATACAGCATACAAATGTACCGTAAACGACTAAGAGGGGAGCAAAACAGATGGCCAGTTGCCAATCATGGATATATGACAACGTGGATGAGAATGTTTTTCGCAAGTTGCAGAGTACTGCTTCCAAGCAAGGGATCGCAATTCCGAACCAACCTTCAGGAGAGTTTCGACTGCGCGTTTCCGCGTTTCAAATTGTGTTTCGTTACAAGTTAGATGCTAGGGGACGCAAGCTTCATCTGGTATGCGTCGACAAACCGGTTATGTTAAGTTGCAACATCGTCAAATCGTATGCAGACAATATCGTCCGGAGTTGCGGGGGTATACCTAGTTAACGGCTTCGTAACAAATTCTTATCCATCTAAAGGTCCTTGCGCTGTTAAGTGCAGGGACTTGCCCTTTTATTTACGAGAAAAAGGGGCTTGCGTTTCAGTTACATTTTCTCTGGACTTGCATGAGACTTTATTTGGGCGCATAGGCATAAGCACACATGGGTCTTAATGAGGAAGGGATGAATCGATATGTGCGGCATCACCGGATGGGTGGACTGGAATTTAAATTTAACAAAATTTACGACCGTTCTGGAGCAAATGACGCATACTCTTGCACCACGGGGGCCGGATGCCGCGGGGGCTTGGCTATCTCCATCATGCGCGCTCGGTCACAGGAGACTGAGCGTAATGGACCCGGAGAACGGCGCTCAACCGATGACCCGCTATGCCGGCGACTCCGGATACACAATCGTCTACAATGGCGAATTATACAACGCTCCTGAGCTGCGAAGGGAACTTCAGCAACGGGGGCATTCCTTTCGAACTCATTGTGACACCGAGGTGTTGTTAATCGCCTACATCGAGTGGGGTCCTTCATGCCTAGACCGGTTAAATGGAATTTTCGCCTTCGCCGTATGGAGTGAGCTAGAAGAGTCGCTGTTTCTTGCCCGGGATCGACTAGGTGTAAAACCGTTGTTTTATTCACTGCAGGAGGGACGATTATTGTTTGGCTCTGAGCCAAAAGCGATTTTAGCACACCCCGATGTGGCCGCGGAAGTGGACGCCGATGGCTTCGCTGAGGTATTCGCGCTCGGTCCAGCCCGAACGCCGGGATTCGGCGTCTACCGCGGCATCGCCGAGTTGAAGCCAGGTCATTATTTGGCTTACGACCGGGGCGGTGCCAGAGGCGGTGCATATTGGCGACTTGTTAGCGCTGAACACGAGCATCAGGAGGAGGAAACAGCGCAAAAAGTGCGCGAGTTACTCCAAGATGCACTGGAACGGCAGCTGGCATCAGATGTGCCAATATGTACATTGCTGTCCGGCGGTCTTGACTCGAGCGCCCTCACCTCGCTAGCCGTCGAGTACTACAAACGTACCGGGCAAGGCCGCGTACATACGTATTCGGTCGATTATGTCGACAACGATAAACATTTTGAGTCGACCACGTTTCAACCGAATGCCGACGCCCCTTGGATCAAGCGGATGTGCGACTATCTTGACACCGAGCATCACCGGATCGAATTTGACACTCCAGATCTCGTCGAAGTGCTGAAAGCTTCGGTACTTGCTCGAGATTTACCGGGCATGGCCGACATCGACGGTTCGCTATTTCTGTTCTGCCGCGAAATTAAAAAGAACGCCACCGTGGCGTTATCCGGCGAAGCGGCAGACGAAATTTTCGGCGGATACCCATGGTTCCATCGCGAAGAAGCATTGAACGCGAACACGTTTCCGTGGTCGCTTCATTTTGCCCAACGCCTAGATATACTCTCGCCTGAATTCATCGATTGGGTGAATCCCCAACAGTATGTCGAACGTCGGTATGCGGAAGCGCTAGCTGAGGTGCCCCATCTCGAAGGGGAAAACACCGCTGAACGTAAAATGCGGACGATGTCCTACTTGAACATCACACGGTTCATGCCAACGTTGCTCGATCGGAAGGATAGGATGAGTATGGCCGTCGGTCTCGAGGTAAGAGTTCCCTATTGCGATCATCGGCTTATCGAATACGTGTGGAATATTCCTTGGGCGATCAAAATGTCGGGAAACCGAGAAAAAGGAATTCTGCGAAAGGCACTAACTGGCGTTCTACCCGATGATGTGCTTTATCGTAAAAAAAGCCCATATCCGAAAACGCACAATCCCACATATCTCGAAACGGTAAAGGGAATGTTGAGAAACCTTTTGCACGATTCCTCTTCCCCACTTCCGCAATTTCTGAACATCCCGCGCATACACAAGATGATCGATGAAGCGACGCCCCATCACAGTTTCCCTTGGTTTGGACAATTGATGAGTACGCCGCAGTTATTCGCTTTTCTAATTCAGGTGGACACGTGGCTGCGATCTTATCAGGTTACCATTAAAAGATAACTGAAAAACCTCCCTTAGCACTTCGTTGAAGCGGCTAGATGGGAGGTTTTAATGTTGGATGGGATACTAATCAATTCGTGCTTATTTAGGCTCCCGTCTGCGTGCGACCCCAGCCGTATAAGCAACCTCCATCACGGCTTTTTTCACATTGTCGACGACGTTAGGGTGGAATACGCTTGGGATAATATAAGTTTCACTCAACTCATCGTCAGTTACAACGGAGGCGATAGCCCTGGCTGCAGCTACTTTCATTTCTTCAGTTACGTGGGCGGCCCGGCAGTCTAGAAGCCCTCGGAAAAATCCGGGGAAACAGAGCACATTGTTGATCTGATTCGGATAGTCCGACCGTCCCGTCGCCATAATTCGAACGAAGCCCTCTGCCTCTTCCGGCGAAATCTCAGGAGACGGATTTGCCATGGCAAAGACGATTGCGTCACGGGCCATCTTACGCACGTCGTCCTGCTTCAGTGCGCCTGGTCCAGACACACCGATAAATATATCAGCGCCGACAATAATGTCGGACAGTGGTCCCGTCTCCTTACTAGGGTTGGTATGTTCCGCATACCAATTCCATGCCGCATGTTCGTAAGTGGTACCTCTCACAAGCGCACCTTGCCGATCAACGCCAATAATATGTTGAGCACCTGCTGAGATTAAAATTTTGGTGCAAGCGATACCCGCTGCTCCTATGCCACAGAATACAATTTTGCAATTTTCAATCCGTTTTCCGACCAACTTCAGCGCATTAAGAAGCCCAGCCAGCATAACGACTGCCGTGCCATGTTGATCGTCATGAAAAACAGGAATGTCGAGCTCCTCTGCGAGGCGCTGCTCAATCTCAAAGCAACGCGGCGAAGAAATGTCTTCTAGGTTAATTCCACCGAATGTGGGTGCGATCGCTTTGACCGTGCGAATGATCTCCTCCGTATCCTGCGTATCCAAGCAAATGGGGACAGCATCGACACCTGCTAGCTGCTTAAACAGCATCGCCTTGCCTTCCATAACGGGCATTGCAGCCAGCGGGCCAATGTTGCCGAGTCCTAGTACAGCCGAACCATCAGACACGACCGCAATCATATTCCGTTTTACGGTCAACGTATGCGCACGGGAAGGCTTCTCATGAATGGCCATGCAAATGCGAGCCACCCCTGGCGTATAAACTCGCGACAAATCATCTCGATTTTTGATTGGAATTTTGGAAGTGACCTCGATTTTGCCACCCAAATGGAGTAAGAACGTTTGGTCGGATACGTTCACGACCTGTACACCTGGAAGTTTGCCCACCGCTTCCACGATTCGTGCACTGTGCGAAGCATCATAGACGTTGACAGTAATGTCACGAGTGGTAATCTGCTTGTTTGAGCGAGTCACATCAATAGCGACAATGTCGCCTCCCTCTTCACCAATGGCCGTGGCGATTTGAGGGAACGAGCCGCGGTCTCGGTCGATTTCAAGTCGAACAATTATCGTTGTGCTAGCGCCTGTCGAGATGGACAAAAGGAAGGCCTCCTTAACATGGATCGTGTCGATACAGTTAGGATAACCTATCTATCAATTGCTTAAGCGCCATCGCCCGATGACTAATTTGGTTCTTCTCATCCATCGTCAATTCAGCCATTGTCTTGCCAAACGAAGGGACATAGAAATACGGGTCATAGCCAAAACCGTTCAACCCCGCTGGTTGTGCCAGCAAAATACCTTCGCATGTCGCCTCGACGGTCACTGGCAACGTATCCTTGCCCCCACTTGCATCGACAGACGGTGGCCACACAAGCGCTAATGCACAAACATACCGCCCCGCGCCCAGCGCCTGCGGATGCCCGAGTTCGGCGCGCGGCCCTCCCGTCACCTGAAGCAGTTGTTCCCTTAGCTTCTGGTTGTTGTCCGCATCCGACGCCCCATCGCCGGCGTATCGCGCAGAATAAACGCCTGGCGCACCGTTTAGCGCATCGACGCACAAACCTGAATCGTCTGCGAGCGCCATCCCACCAAGTGCTTGCGCAATTACGCTCGCTTTTTTGAGTGCATTGCCTGCAAACGAATCGCAATCCTCCACAATGTCCGGCAAACCCTCATAATCGGCTAAGCTACGGACACTAAGCCCTAGCGGTTCAAGAAGTGATGCGAATTCCCGAACTTTCCCCTTATTGCGGGTCGCTACGACAACGATCTGGTGACTCGTATCAAGCATTCCGCATGCCTCCACCGATTTTTGCCGCAATATCACCTAGTGCCTGCTTCTGAATAGTCATAATGTTCACAAGCCCAGATTCCGCGATACCTAGCAAACCGTCCAACTCTTGTCGTGAAAACGGCGCCTCCTCACCAGTCCCCTGCACCTCGACAAATTTGCCATTCCCCGTCATCACAATGTTCATATCGACCTTCGCCTTTGAATCTTCATCATAATTCAAATCGAGCAACAGTTGCTCTTGCACAATCCCCACACTTACAGAGGCTAAAAAATCACGAATTGGAAAAACCGCCAATGATTTCTCGAGGGATAGCTTATGAATGGCATACGCCATCGCCACGAAAGCACCTGTAATTGAAGTCGTCCGCGTCCCGCCGTCGGCTTGAATCACATCACAATCGAGCGTTATTTTCCGCTCCCCCAACTTGTCTAAGCTAACAACCGAACGCAACGCACGACCGATTAACCGTTGAATTTCCATCGTTCTGCCGCCCAATTTCCCCTTTGCCGCTTCCCGCTGATTACGCACCTGTGTAGCCCGAGGCAACATCGAATACTCAGCTGTAATCCATCCTTTTCCTTGTCCTTTCATAAAAGGGGGTACCCGTTCCTCTACCGTGGCGGTACAAATGACCTTCGTTTCCCCACATTCAATTAAAACAGAACCTTCTGCGTGCTTAATATAATTCGGCGTAATCGTC
>JBILCE010000142.1:0-3678 GCA_044353305.1 Paenibacillus sp. | reverse complement strand
TATACCAATTCCAGCATCTGCTGAGGTCGATTTGGCCTGATCTTTTTTCACAGACAAGTTGACCGTAATACCTGCTTCGGCACTACTGTATCGCACAGTATCTGTGCCATCGCCTCCGTTATAACTATCGTCTCCAGCACCATCACCGCCTACGATAAGATCATCGCCGAAACCGCCTATGACGTTGTCGTTACCATCACCACCGTACAATACATCATTGCCAGCACCACCTTCTAGTTTGTTTGCTTCTGCAGAGCCGATTAATGTGTCATCAAACTGAGTCGCAGTTACACTCTGGATGCCACTGAGTCTTTGTTCATAAGTTGCAAATGAGGCTACTCCTGAGCCTAAACTTAGATTGATTGCAGAGGTGATATTGCTGTAGTCGGCAGTATTAACTCCGCTTCCACCGGAAACAACATCATTCCCTTCGCCTGGTTTGAGGATGTCATTGCCATTGCCCCCAAAAATAATATCGTCTCCAACTCCTGAAGAGATCTGATCATTTTCCTCACCACCAAAAATTTGTTGATCCCCGTCATCTGCAAAAATAATATCCGCCTTTGATGTGCCAGTGATAGTTATCAAGTCAGGATTGCCAAGGTTATCAAATCGTTGGAATGCACCTCCATTGTTTTCATCATTCCAGAAAACGATAAATCCTCCGCTTTCATCTGCCACGATATGGGGACGTGTTTGATTGCCTGCGGTTATTGAGTTTAATTGAATGTTTCCTGTTATCGCATTGCCACTGTTGTCGAAGATGCGTCCGTATATACCCGATCCGCTTCCGTCCGCATTTGATGCCCATACAAAAACTAGTGATCCATCTGCTAGTTCACATACATCGGACCACATGGCATTATTTTCGGGATCTAAGTTGACAGAGAATTCAGTTGTCAATGTTCCGTCAGGTGTAAAAATCTCTCCTGTTACATAGCCTTCTTGCCGATAATTTCCACCACCATCAGAAAATGTATAAGGCTCACCATAAGCAACTCCCACGTTTTTTATTCCGATCCAACTGACTAAAATATTGCCATCTTGAAGACAAATGGAGGAAAAGGAAGTTTGGGTAATATATTGTGACTCTTTAAGTAGAGTAGTCTCAATTACGGTCATTGAAGAGTTTAAAATAGCAAGAGACTCTTCTCCGACAGCTGCATAATTTCCGTTATTTAAAGTTATGGTTTTAACGCCTGATTCGCCTGTGTTAGTGACTTTATTTATTGCGAAAGAATTTCCATCAATCGAAAAAATATCCAAATCGCCTTGGCCAGTCGTTTCTATTGCGAGCGTAATTTCAGAGTTATCTGCTTTTAAAATATCAAAACCGTTATAGAACCCACCCCATGCAATGCTACTGGGATAGGTTGCATCAATCTCAGCAATGTGTGTGAAATTAAGGTCAATGGAAATTTTCGCAAAAGAGATTTTATTTTCGCCGCCAAAGACAATTAATATTTCACCACTGTCTAGCTTATAAAAATTCGCTCCATACACGTTATGTGATCTCGATAGATCAAATTGGTGCTTTGTAGTAAGGTCTGAATCAAGAATATCTAATATTAGCAAGTTGGACATTACCGCTGAAGTGGATAGAAAATAAGTTACGTCATTATTTCTAAAAAATTCGATTGGCCTTGTATTCACAACGGGGAAATCAGAAAGGTGGTCTTCGGCTAATTGAAAAACATCCTCGTCAAACTGTATTTGTTCAATGTCGTGCAACTCATCTAACGAATTATCTGGCTTAACAATGTACGTGG
Source organism: Paenibacillus sp. (assembly GCA_044353305.1). GTDB lineage: Bacteria > Bacillota > Bacilli > Paenibacillales > NBRC-103111 > JBILCE01. Next base: position 1,909 of record JBILCE010000142.1, on the reverse strand, counting down.
CACCATTTAAATACTTGATGGAGTAATTTGATATGCTCTGACTGTAAACAACACGATCCACGCCATTGAATCCGTAGATCACATCGTTGCCTGCGGTAGTGGTAAAGAGGTCGTTCTGCGAGGAGCCATTAAGTTCGTTATCTTCTGATGTTCCAATTAAGTTTGCCATTGCTTCACCCATACCCTTCTGAAGTTTCCAGCCTTACGCCAATCCCTCGGCTGAGTTCAACCGATTGTCCTAAGTGCTGCTGCTACATCTCGTAATGCGGGCCTCTCTCTAAATCGACCCCGGCAGGCTCCGGCAATCTCTGAGATAAGGAAAGCCCTCTCGCGTGACGAATGGGGGAGGTTGGCCCACCAGCGCGTAATCTGGGTCTCCAACGGCTCAAAGACTGCTCTGACTGTGCCGGCACGGCCCTGAGCGTGTTTGCTTACAGCAAGTATAGTCATTTTGTTCAAGTTCTGGATATAGGATTTCATAGCGATTTGTGGTGGTGAGGGGGTAAAAAAGGTCAAATTGGCACATTTTGAATTTGTATGACTCCGGTGTGCCCGGACAAAAAAGTCAAAACCACGACAGGTTTTGACTTTTGGACACTGTTTTGATTCCTAGGGTAGCCACACCCAGACCTCCCCCGGTAATCCCCCCGTTTTTAACGGCTGCCTGAAGTAGCGTTCCGCGGCCATGGCCAGCCGCTGATTAGGGGTGATGCCGCCCAAGGCCGTGTTCGGGCGTTCGTGATTGTAGTGCCACATCCAACGGGTCGCCTGATCCTGCACATCGCCGATCGTGTCAAACAGCTGCTGGGCCAGCCAGTCATAACGAACGGTTCGATTGAATCGCTCGATATAGGCGTTCTGCTGCGGCTGCCCCGGCTGAATGTATTCGATTTGGATCCCGCACTTACTTGCCCAGGTCTGCACGATGCCACTGATATTCTTCGGCCCGTTGTCACATCGGATGACCTTCGGCTTTCCGCGCCAGCTGATGATCTGATTGAGCGTGCGAATCAATCGTTCTGCCGGCAATGAGAAATCCGCTTCGATACCCAGTGCTTTCCGATTGAAATCATCGATGATGTTCAGCAGCCGGAATGCCCGTCGATCGGTCAACTGATCATGCATAAAGTCCAATGACCAGACTTCGTTGATTCCCTCGGGTACGCTCAAGGCCTGAGGCGCTTCCCTGCAAAGCTGCTTTTTCGGCTTGATCCGTTCATCTCGCCATCCGTCTAGGTGCCAGCATCGACACGATACCGGCGAAATTTTCTGTGCTACCTTTATTTCTTCAAAGTACTGGAGGTTCGATGGCCGCCGATCTCACCGCGCATGCCGACGCGCTGCAAGCTATTCTCACTGACAAGGGCCTGCTGCAAAAGGGTGACCTGGAAGACTTCCGCCACAAGGTCATCGAAGAATGGCTCCCTCGAAATGGCGCGCGCCTGTGCGCCCGTGCCTGGGTTGATCCGGGGTTCAAAGCCGAACTGCTCAAGGACGGACGTGCGGCAGCCGCCAGCATGGGCTTTCCGATGCCGGAGCACCACCGCAGTCTAGTGGTGCTTGAGAATACGGCCGAATTACAGAACGTCATCTGCTGCACCCTATGTTCGTGCACTGCGTTCACCATTGTTGGCATGGCCCCCGGGTGGTACAAGGACCTTGAGTACCGCGCTCGTGTGGTGCGCGAGGCCCGCAGCGTGCTTCGCGACATGGGGCTTGCATTGGCCGAATCTATCCGCATCCGCGTGTGGGACACCACCACCGACACTCGCTACATGGTGCTGCCCTACCGCCCTCCGCATACGGAAGGTTGGAGCCTGGAAGCTCTGGAGACCTTGATCACCAAGGAATCGATGATCGGCGTGACACGGCTTGAGCCGCCTTATTCAGGAGTTTAAGCATGGATGGA
>JBILCE010000141.1:0-3708 GCA_044353305.1 Paenibacillus sp. | reverse complement strand
ATGTAACAAGTTCAGTTTTGGGCCATCTACTACATTGTCTTGTCCTATTCGAATACCAATAAGACGCATTACCTTTTTAAAATACAGCACAACGACTGCCAAAATGGCTCCGAGTTGAATCACGATGTTAAATGTATTGGCTCGGGGGTCTGTACCAAAGCCAGTTAGATAATCAACAAGCTTGAGATGTCCCGTTGAAGATACAGGTAAAAATTCAGTTAATCCTTCTACAATTCCATTAATGATCGCAATCCAAATATCGTGCATAATTGCCTCCTGAAGATTTAGTTATTGTTAATGAACCAACGCGGTTGCTTTGCTTGGACAATGGCACTTTCGTTAGACAATTCTGTCGCAACAACGTCCCGAATAAATTCGGGTAGAAAAAAATCATACTGTTCGCTTTCTTTTAATGATAAGTAACCAACTCCGAACGAGAACATATCAATCGTCCCGACCGTATAATAGCGCTCATTTTGAAATGGAACTCCATTAACGGTCATTCGAACAATTTTGCAATAAGGATCTGCCGAAGGATCGTAATCAATTTGCATACCATCCACGCTAATAGAACCTAGCAGTTTACCTCTAAAACCAAAACCCGTAATAGGTTTAAAACGAAATTCATGCAAGAGCGATTCCTCAAGCGCCTGGCGAATTTGGACCCCACTAAGCCGCATTCGACAAGGATTAATTGGTGATGGACAAAGCGCTAATAGCGTTTCCCTCGTGACAACACCCTCACACAAACTATGAAGCAACTGACCCGCATTCACAAGCCCAATCTCTGCACCTGTATGTCGGCGAAGGCCAGCGGCAAGTAAGTTGCCAAGTGCCGATTCGTCGTCCCAGCGAATAGCCAACGGCTCCCGCAAGCTCGTCACCTTACTAGATAACCTGCTCCGCCCGATTGCTCGAAAATGAGCAATCCGCTCCTTCAACATCATATCCTCCGGACCGTCACCCACGCGATGACATTGCCCCTCCACCCGTTCTACACGTCTCGCGATCAGATCATAATGAACGATAGTTTCGCCGACATATTGACCAAATTTACCCGCCGCGCACAAGTACGTATTCCCGATTCGTTGCGGAGTTTCAAGCAAATGATGAGTATGACCACCCAGTATTACATCGATTCCGGCAATTTCCGTTGCCATTCGGATATCCGAAGGGTGACCAAGGTGGGAAAGCAACACGATGACATCGACCTGGTGGCGAATTTGGTCAACCAATTCCCGCACCACCTCAAACGGCTCATGAATGTACCAACCGATTGGGTGATAGAAATCGGGATAATAAGCTGTTACTGCAATCAATCCGACCTTCAATCGCCCGGCTTGATGAATGACGTAACGTTGCATCCAAACCGGCGGCTTTCCCGTAGCCGGATCAAAGAGATTGCTACAGACAACGGTGAATCGTGATTTATGCGCAATGGCAGCCTTCCATACTTCCGGTGTAAAGGTGATGCCTTCATTGTTGCCTGGAACGGCATAGTCATAGCCGGTATGATTCATAACGGCAACGTTCGCTTCTCCATTCGTACCCTCGGTCTCTACCCTCATTCGATCCATATGGTCTCCGACATCAACCGTCAGAACACCTTCTGCCCCCTGATGCGCCGTGCGTAATTCAGAAAGAATTGCCGCAATTCGGGGCATATGCTCGAAATGACTGTGGATGTCGTTCGTATGTAAAAGCGCAAGTTGCAAGGAGCTTGCCGACACCCTGGGTCCCCCTTTACCTTTTCTTGCTTAATTCACTAACGGATACATGATTTTTAAATCCAAAATCAGCTTGCACCTGTTCCTCCCAAGGCACGGTCGCCTGAAATTCATCCGACGCTTCTACATGTATATGTGTTGGTGACTTAGTTGCCTTCGACCATGCGCGATACCATGTATACAGATCGAACGCTCTCTTGATTCTTACAATCATTGCTGTTAGCGACCCTGCAATGCTAACCATTCCCCAGTTTAGCAAACATAGATACATTATAGCGTAATGTGATATGCTTTGTCATAGAACAAGAGAATGATTTACTTTTTAAAAAAGGGGCTTCGTTCCTATATGACATATACGATACGCCTATTTGCTGGACTTATTGATCTAATCGGCAACCCCATTGTGACGTTAGAGAATAGCTCTAGCACAATGTCAGCGGGTGAGTTGAAGAAAGCATTAGCACTCCAGTATCCCGCTGCTGCGGCAGCAATAGAGTCTTGCTTTGTAGCATGCAATCGTGCTTACGCAGCACCCGAGGAGTTGGTGGAGGCAGAAGACGAAATAGCGCTGATTCCACCTGTTTCAGGTGGTGAATCGAAGGACGCATTGGGTACAGATGAGTCAAGCACAACCATAACTACCGTTCAACGCTACCAGCTCACCTATGGGCCATTGCAGATTGAAGCTATCGCTTCAGTTGTGCAGGACCCTAACCACGGCGCAGCACTCGTTTTCGTCGGTACGACTCGGGAGTTAACAGCAGGTCAACGCACGGTCCGGCTGGAATACGAGGCTTATGAGCCGATGGCACTAGCGACACTTGAGCAAATTGGCAATGAAATTGCTGATCGTTGGCCAGGTGCAAAATGTGCGATCTCACATCGACTCGGCGTAGTGGAGATCGGTGAAGTGAGCGTCGTAATCGCCGTATCGTTGCCACATCGCACAGAGACGTATGAGGCTAGCCGATATGCGATTGAACGACTGAAGCAAATTGTACCGATCTGGAAAAAAGAAATTTGGGAGGATGGATCAGAGTGGAAGGGCCATCAGTTGGGACCTTGGGATCCGACCGTAATTAGCGAATAAGGAAGAGGATTGCCATGCACGATCGATATTCGAGACAGACGCTTTTTGCACCAATTGGTCCAGATGGCCAAGCACGACTTATTGCCGCGAGAGTCGCCATCATCGGGATGGGCGCGCTTGGAACCGTGCTGGCCAATCACATGGTGCGAGCGGGAGTCGGATATGTGCGGCTGATAGACCGCGATTTCGTCGAACCAAGCAATTTGCAACGGCAAATGCTCTACGACGAAGCGGATGCGGCCGCTCTGAAGCCAAAGGCATTAGCCGCCGCCGATCATCTCCGACGTGTAAACTCGCTCGTCACGATTGAGCCCCACGTCGTCGATCTAAACAGCACGAATGCCGAGCAACTGCTCGACGGTATTGACGTGGTGCTCGACGGCTCCGATAACTTCGCCGTCCGCTTCCTCGTCAACGACGTCTGCGTCAAACTCGGCATCCCGTGGATCTATGGCGGCGCGGTTAGCGCCCGAGGCGTCACGACGACGATCGTGCCGGGCGTAACGGCTTGCTTGCGTTGTCTGTTCGGACAACCTACCGAACCAGGAACGACAGCGACTTGCGATACAGCCGGTGTCATCGGACCGATTATCCACGTCGTCGCTTCCTATCAAGCAACGGAAGCGCTCAAATTTATCGTCCAGGACGAACAGCATCGCAGTCCCGATATGGTGCAACTCGACCTATGGCATAATCAATTCACCTCCATCAACATAGCCAAAGCACGCCGCCCGGATTGCCCCTGCTGCGCTGCAAAGCGCTTCGACTATTTGGACGCGTACCTTGATGGAGAGACATTACAATCCTTATGCGGACGAAATAGCGTGCAAATTCATCCTGTGACCCCACACAAGCTCAACCTGAACGAATGGGCTCTCAGGTGGCAAGCCA
>JBILCE010000140.1:0-3709 GCA_044353305.1 Paenibacillus sp. | reverse complement strand
AAAAACCCCAGCATATTGATGAGGTTTAGTCACTTTTATTCTACTAAAGTTAGATCCCTGAGAGTACGATAGATACGATTTAATTCACTTAGATCGATTTGTTGTTCTAATGCACTTCTGCGGCGAATGATATGATCTTCGGTTATCCTTTGGAGATTTACATGGTTAGCCCGTAGACACTTATCAAAATATGCCGAATAATGACTCAAGAGATACCCCAATTGCAAATCAACATAATTTGAAACTGCTAATTCTAATAATGGTGTTAGCTCCAATCGAAGATTGGCCTTCCCCTCTCCCTCGAAGAACGATTTTCCATTTTTAAAATGAACATACAGTCTTTTTACATCAATTAGTGGAATATGGACGTCTTCATCAATTTCAGGAGTAATGGAATTAGGAAATCTTGGAGCTTCCGTTAAAAAACCATTCCACAATTGACCAATCTCATCCGCCTGTTTATTAAAATGTTTCGTAGCGACTTCCCACGTTTTCTTATCTAAAAGAAGCGTCGTTGCTAGTACTTCCTGAGACAAAGCAACCGACAACAAACTACACAATTGTGTCCAGCATGCCCGCAATGATGCCTTAATATCTCGTCCATCTTCCCGCAAAGAGGAAGGATTAAATGAATAATTATACCATTCCCCGAATCGATAGCCGATTCTTTGCTTTACATAATAAAGCAACTCCCTTACTTCACGATCAACTATCTGTAATCCGTCAGCATCTGACTGTTTGTTTAATGTTGACTTTACAGACTGCTCATCCTCGACTAGTTTAGAAAGTTTTTGTTTTCTAACATCTTCCCCAGATTCGGCCTCATATCGAAAATCTTCTAATAATTGGATCGCTTGATTTAATTCCATTTGAGCAGCATGCAGAGCTAAACCTCCTAACTCGGTAAATGCAAACTGTCTAAATGCTTGCTCGAAAGAAGAAAATCCAGACTCGATTAAACGATTCGGGTCATGATGTACCTTTGCATCAACTGCAAGTTGGCTAGATACGGGATAAAGCCGGGGTTGACGAATGCCATGTTGAATCAAATTCGTTTCTACATGTTTACACACTTCTTCTAACTCGTTAACGGAAGATGCAAGATCGGCTGCGTTAACAATAAAGAACATTTTATCCATTTCTAACGCATCTTTCACTCTGCCTAATTGCATTAAAAACTCTCGATCGGCTTGCGAAAATGCATGGTTATAGTAGGTAACGAACAAGATTGCATCAGCATTTTTCAAATAATTGAACGCAACACCGGTATGTCTGGCGTTAATAGAATCCGCACCTGGCGTATCGACCAGAACAACTCCTTGATCAGCTAGTGGGTGTTGATAATGTAACTCAATCGATTGAACAAAACATGAATAAGCTTCATCCGCTACAAATGTAGAAAAGCGATCTAGACCGATGACTAATTCCTGTCCAAAAGAAGGTAGCATTTGCTGCCATCCTCGACCAACTGCTTGCAAAAAAGTGAAATGTGGTTTACCCGACGTTACCACATGCTCCGGTTTCATTGTATCTAACCATTTGGTCAGATTTTCTAGCTCAATTCCTTGAATTCCTAGGAGTGAAAGTGAGTGTCGAACTTCATCTCTTAATGCTTGTTCCTCCTTCATGCGAACGATAGCTGTGGCATGAGGATATTCCAAGGTTGGCGGAACGATTGTATTTATCGCAGCTGTTGTTGGATTAGGCGAAACCGGTAGTAAGCGCTCCCCGATTAATGCATTGGCGAACGAGGATTTTCCAGCACTGAATGCACCGAATAAAGCTACTGTAAAACGATTCGATAATAGCTTTTGGGCCCGATCTTCAAGTGTAGCAGTAATAGACTGAAGACCTGGTAAACCTTTTAGCAAATTCGCACCATCCGTTAGACGTTTTACCATGTTCAAGGAGCGTTCACGCATGTCGTTCGTAGAATCGTCTGATTTGTTTAATATGTAAGAATCCGATTCATTGTAAGAAACAAGCGTGGCTAGCGCTGACCGTTCAGATTGTTGTCTCCATTCATCACTCAAACTGACATTTTCTTCAGTATCCGGCGACTGATTGATGCGATAAAGATGCAAATCGGGCAATGAAGGTTTATGTTGTGCCCATTCCTTTGCATCCCCAATCTTTTGAAGAAGAGCTTCTTCTTGGTTTCGCTCACGCTGATCAAGCGCTTGAAGTTGCAGATATGCTTCAAGCTCCCGTGAGAGCTTTTCCAGTTGCTGATCGAGTTGTTGCACTTCCTCATTCACGCGACATTGTAAGGCGTTTCTAAGCGTATCAATTGCTTCCAAGCAAAAGCGGCGGTACCGTATTTTTGTATCCGCTGCAACTTGCTTTGTATAATTTAACGTGTACTCACCAGAAACAACAGCCCCTGTAGACACCTGATTAGCTAACCAATCGAGTTGTATTCCATTATTCATGGAGACAATTGTAGATTCTAAAATACTAGGTTGCAGACCATGTAACTCTGCCTCTCTCTTCCATTCACTTATCAAATGCCAAATGACATGCGTACGAAGCTCCTCGGAGTAGCTTGCATGAAATGCTTGTAAGCGACGGTCGACTTCTTGCGCAGTTTTTACTGCACCACCAAACCATCCAACCTTAAAACCTGGTTTACGACTCTCCAAGTATGCTTGAGCGAGGTCGCGTGTCGATGCGGGAGTAATATTAGCGTTATCTAGAATCTTCTCACATGATTTTAACCATTTTGCAGCTTGTTGTTCCGGCATAGCTAGCAATTTGGTCCGTTCTGTAGTAGCATGCTCATATTCCAGAATGGCCTTCTCCGAACGTTGACCATCTAACTCTTGTTGGAGTCGGCGACGCTCATCCTCGTTGGTTTCCCGAATCCAATTGGCATGATTATGGATGATTTGCTTAGCGGAGTACTTTACATTCCACTGTGTTAGCGAAGTCCGACGAGTCAATAACTCTTTAACAAGCCATTGCAACTTACCCCACTCATGATGAGGGTGACTTGGTACCTTTAATGACAAATAGACAATCCCATCAAAAGGAATGCCCCAGTTGAGAAATGCTTCTTCTACCCCTTGTTTATAAATTTCAAAACTTAATTCTTCCTCTCGATGCTTATCAATTTGATTAACAATCAAGTAAACAGGCTTGTCCCATTCTTTCAACCGTTTGACGAACGTGAAGTTCATCTCCGATTGGACATGATTATAATCCATCACATAGAATACAACATCAGCTAGATGCAATGCAGATTCTGTAGCCATCATATGTGCTTGGTCAGTCGAATCAATCCCTGGTGTATCTAATAATGCAGCCTCATTCCCAAGAAGCGGGATAGGATAACAAATTTCAACAGAATCAATCATTTCACCATTCTTACAGTACTGGTCAAGTTCATCCAGATCCACTTTTTGCTTAACCAAACCTTCTTCAGATCTTCGATACACAATTCCTTGTGCATCACCATTTAGGATCGTTACAACATTTGCGCTGGTAGGAATCGGGCTTGATGGCAACAGCGGGTATCCGCATAATTTATTAATTAACGTTGATTTACCTGCCGAAAAATGTCCGCAAAAAGCTAAATTAAGCCGTCCATTCATCAGCTTTTGATTTAACTGTTGCATTTTTGAGGCATTAACTTGATCCTTTGATTGAAGAATCTCCTGTCCCAATTCAAGTAATGTATGCTTGTCCATATTCTTATTCTCTCCTAAAA
>JBILCE010000139.1:0-3727 GCA_044353305.1 Paenibacillus sp. | reverse complement strand
TTGTGTATGATCCATAAGAAAACGCATGACCGCACCTTTTTCCTGCCAAGGACATTCCACAATTTGTTGATATAATGCGAACTGCGGGATAGCCGTCAAGAGCTCGGATAATGTCTTCTCTTCCGACGCCATCATACGGAGCAGATGGGCTAATGTATAGATACCATCATATGCGGGATGAAAACCATCTTTTTGCAATGCGGCCATCCGCGAGCGAAAATCCGCCTTCGTGCGAACGATTCGTATACCAATTCGATTGGCTAGATCGACCACAATGTCCGGCACGTTTACTGGCATATAGACATCACCATGTGAAGCGTCTAATCGAACTAACATTTTTAAAACAGTAACAATGTGCTCACTCACTTCCGTGCCGGTCTCATCCGTGAGCGCCAGAAGTTGCCCCGCCTCGTCGAATCGGATCCCGATATTGGCCCCGCTCAGTCGGACCATTTTGCCCAATTCACGAGTGTTCTCTTTCATGTAAAGATGAATCATGTTGCAACCCAACGCATCGAGCAACTCCGGCATCAACCCTCTGAAAGGACTATGCTCATAGGCAATAACAACGGAAAAGGATTTGGAGCGAATGAGGGGAGTATCTATCGACTGCAATAGTTGCTCGCGGTACCGCCAAGTAGCATGATCATCGATTTGGGCATATCCGACGTCATCTGGACTGATTTTACGACTATCTTCCTGCGTATAGGCGTTCTCTATTTTACGTTCAGCTGCCTGATCGATCGGCAACCCTAACGCATCCCAAAATTCGATGACCATTTGCTCGCCTTGAGCACTAGTAGCACATCGAATATGGACTCCTCCCCGGCAGTCTCCTTTATGCGTAGCATGTCGAGATACCGGTGGGATAACCGCGCCAAGTTGCAAGGTATTCACGCCAGACGTATGCAGACCAGCGGAGAAAGCAGCCGCTAGGATGGAAGCAAATGGGGTCACATCGTGGGCGATTGCCACCTGACTGCCGACCGGATGCGTTGTCGCATATACCAGTGCTAGCTTCGTCGCGAACAAGGTAGAAATATCAGCGTAAGGTGTACCCTTTATGCCGTTATCACCGAATAGAGAGCGTGTCTTTTTTTCACCAAAGATAACCGATTCGTGAACGTGCGCGTACGGCTCTGCAAATTTACCTGGCCAAAGGCTGACGGCCGGCTGAACGATCACATGCCGCCCGATGTGACACCCATCACCGAGCACAGAACCATCCCTTAAGCTCGACCTCGTACCGATCACGGAATTCCGCCCAACAGTGGCTCCCTTTATATCCGCGCCTACTTCTACTGAAGAATGGCCCCAGAGAACCGCCTGTTCTAAATGAACATGTTGTTTCACACATGTACCCGTACCCAACACCGAGTAGCGACCTATTCGGACATTCTCCTCAATCCGACAATCGTCCCCTATGTAAGCAGGACCTTTGATCTCGATCGTACCAGCAAGTTTTACCCTTTCCCCCACCCATACGCTAGGAAACAGTTCCTTTCCCCTAATTTGCACATTCACTTTTCCATCTAGCATGTCGAACTGGGTTTTACGATAGTGCTCCAAATTCCCAATATCAGACCAATAACCGCTCGCAACGAAGCCGCTGAGTCGCTCCCCTTTTTGCATTAGAAGGGGAAACAGTTCCTTACTAAAATCAAATTCTCGACCCGACTCGATATAATCCAAGACGAACGGCTCCACGATATAAATGCCCGTATTCACAGTGTCACTAAACACTTCACCCCAATTCGGCTTTTCGAGAAAACGGGAAACCGCTCCGGTCTTGTCAGTCATCACGACACCGTATTCAAGCGGATTATTGACTCGGGTAAGAATGATCGTAACGGCTGCCCTTTGCTTGCGATGAAATGCAATTGCCTCTGTCAAATTAAAATCCGTTAACGCATCGCCACTTAGCACCACAAATGTTTCGTCCAAAAACGACTGTGCCTGCTTGACGCTACCAGCGGTGCCAAGCGGCTGATCTTCTTCCGCATAATGCATGTGGATACCAAATTCACTGCCATCGCCAAAATATTGCCGAATCACCTCAGGCAAATATTGCACCGTTGTAGCGATTTCGGTAATCCCGTGACGTTTAAGCAAATCGATCGCATATTCCATCACGGGGCGATCCAACAATGGGACCATCGGTTTGGGGGTGTTGCAAGTAAGTGGACGTAGACGGGTCCCTTTCCCCCCTGCCATGATGACAGCTTTCATCGGCATCCTCCTCTGTGTCAGTTCACACGATTGAATTTGAATGGCGGCGCCGGCATTATCTCTTGTATTGTATAGATGGTTGCAACGATTAATCTGGAACCGCAAAAACAGGCGCTTTCATATCTAAACGATTGCCGTTCGCAGGTGGATGAACCACTTCCTCGAAATGATTCGTTTCCATGGTGGATGCCATCGCATACTGCTCATACACCTGTACGGTGTGATCAGCAACTGAATTCCAGTCGTATTTATTAAGCACTTTCCTGTGGGCACGTTGTGCCATTTGATGGGCTGTCGACCCATCCTGCAACAGTTGAATCAGATGGGACTGTAGCGATTCCACATTTCCAGGAAGCACGGTATAGCCATCTTGACCATGATCAACGATTTCAGTGAGACCTCCGGTTCCCGAGACGATCACTGGTGCTCCAGCAGCCATCGCTTCTAGGGCGACGATTCCGAACGGTTCATAAAGGCTCGGAAACACAGCTGCCGAGCAAAAACGGAATAGGGCATTGCGGGTTTCGTCATCGACAAAGCCAACGAATGCAACACGATCCATGATACCCAGCTGATTTGCACGTCGCAGCAAATCTTGGAGCATCGGACCCTTACCTCCGATGATAAACTTAGCATCGGGACAAACAGCCAGCACTTGAGGAATCGCCTCAAGCAACACCTGAACACCTTTCTCACGAACGAGTCTTCCTACGAATAAGACAATGCGTTCATGGGGTAACGCATAATTGGCTCTGATCGCCTCTTGTTGGGCTGTGGAATAGAGCGAAGCAGGATCAATTCCGTTCGGGATTACAGCAATTTTAGACGCAGGTAAATTAAATAAGCGAAGCATTTCCTGTTCCATATACCGGCTGCAAACAATAACAGTAGCGGCTTCGTACGTCAAATCCCATTCCATCGAGTGAATACGATGGTTTAAACTTGAGTGCAACCCATGGTTACGTCCATGTTCTGTTGCATGAATAGTCGCTACAAGAGGAACTGTAAATCGATGTTTGATCGCCCTTGCCGCCTCACCAACCAGCCAATCGTGGGCATGCACGAGATCGAATGGACCATAACGATCAAGTAGCGTACGCCCATAGTCGGCCATTCGCAAATTAAATTGAAACACCCATTCCATAAAATCAAGCGATCTGGTTTGGAACGTTTGAATCCGATGAACGGATACGCCTTCTACTACCTCATAGGAAGGATAACCCTCAACATGCGTAGTGAGCACATGGATATCATGTCCCCTCGATGCGAGCTTGCGGCTTAACTCAAACACATGACGGGATAATCCACCTACGACCATTGGTGGGAACTCCCATGCTAGCATAAGTACCTTCAGCTTTCGTCCATGATTAGGTAGATTTTGGCGCAATGGACGCCTATCGCTTACTTTCGAAGATGTACCTGCTCCTAATGAGGATTGATAAACCCGATAATCTAACGAAGGGCAAATGGCATCTCGCTGCTCTAACTCCACTAATGT
>JBILCE010000138.1:0-3738 GCA_044353305.1 Paenibacillus sp. | reverse complement strand
GAAACGAAGAAGGTGATTGTGGTGGGTGCCGGACCCGGAGGGCTGGCAGCGGCTATGCTACTCGCAGCACGGGGGTTTCATGTTACGGTATTTGAGAAACAACCATACGTCGGCGGACGCACGTCTCGTCTAGAACTAGGCGAATACAAGTTTGACTTGGGACCGACGTTTCTCCTCATGCCACAATTACTTGAGGAACTGTTCGAATTGGCGGGGAAATCACTTACCAATTACGTGGAACTTCTAGAACTAGATCCTCTTTATCGGTTATATTTTGGCAATGTTCGTTTCGAAGCGACGACTGATCCAATACGTATGCAGGATGAAATCGAGCGACATTTTCCAGGCAATGGTGATGGGTATGTACGATTTATGCGTGAGCAGGAAGTTCAATATGAGTCGATCAAACCATTACTCCAACGTCCTATGTCTAGTGTAACTGACTTAATCTCCTTAGATGTGGCCAAAGCGTTACCGCACTTGCATGCGCTAGACACCGTAAACGGCAGGTTGTCGCGTTATTTTCACGATGAACGGTTGAAGCAGGCATTTGCTTTTCAATCGAAATATTTGGGGATGTCCCCGTGGGAATGTCCAGGTACGTTTACCATTTTGTCTTACATGGAACATAAATATGGATTAAAGCACCCGATTGGCGGGTTGAACCGAATTATGGAAGCCATGGCTCGCGTGGTGACGGAGTATGGAGGTATGGTCCATACCGATTGTGGGGTAAAGCGCGTCGAGGTACAAAATGGTCGTGCTGTAGGGGTTCTGCTTGAAAATGGGGAACGGATTGTTGCTGATGACGTGGTGATCGGTGCCGACTTCGGCTATGCGGCAACTCGCCTGTTCGAGCCTGGAGTGTTGCGTAAATATACTCCGGAGCGTCTGGAGAAGAAGAAGCTATCGTGTTCGACGTTTATGCTTTACTTAGGCGTGAACCGACCGCTTGCGATGGCACATCATAACGTCTTGTTTGCCGAAGATTATCGGCGTAATGTTGACGAGATTACGCGGCACGGAAAGTTGTCGGCTATGCCATCTATATACGTGCACAATCCTTCCGTCCTTGATGCCACGTTAGCGCCTCCTGGGAAGTCAGCGTTGTATGTGCTTGCCCCGGTGCCGAATCTTCGTGCCGACATAGATTGGCGCGAGGAAGCGCCACGTTTCCGAGACGTGATTCTTGATCGGCTCGAGCAAGAACCGGAACTTGCCGGGTTGCGGTCTTCGATTGAAGTCGAGCACATGCTGACTCCAGAAGATTGGGAGCAGGATAAGCTAGTCTATCGCGGGGCGACATTTAACTTGGCGCACTCCCTCGATCAGATGTTACTGTTCCGACCTCATAATCGCTTCGAGGAGGTGGCAGCTTGCTGGCTCGTTGGTGGCGGAACGCATCCCGGAAGCGGCTTGGCGACGATATGGGAGTCGGCCAAGATTAGTGCTCGGCTCATAGCCGAGCGCCACTATGGCAAGCGCGCAGCACGCGAAGCCGAAATCGCCGCCAAGGGAGGTGCCGAAGGATGAACATCGGCATAGTTGGCGGCGGAATCGGCGGGCTTACCGCTGCGCTCTTGCTAAGCCATCGCGGTCACCGCGTCACGGTCCATGAGCGCACGAGTCGACTAGGTGGTCGGCTTAATGTGCAGGAAGGGGACCGTTATCGAATCGACCGCGGACCCACGATTGTGCTGCTACCCGGCATGATTCGTGAAGCGATGGCCGAAGGTGGAATGGATCCGGATGCAGTTGAATGGTTGCCATGTGACCCCTTGTATCGGATCCATTATGACGACGGCACGGTGCTCACGAAATGGCGCGATCCGCAGCAGATGGCTTCTGAAATTGATCGCTTATTTCCTGGTGAGCGAGCGGGCTTTGAACGATTTATGCGAGATTTGCAAGAGCGTTATCGGCTAGGTAAGCAAGCCTTTCTGGACCGTCCGTTTCTTCGAAAACGCGAGTTTCTTAGTGGGCCCAATGTAAAGCTTCTACTTCAGATGAAAGCCTATCGGAGTGCAAGATCGCTAGCGGCTACTTATTTTCGTGACAAGCGATTGCAGGATGCTTATTCTTTGCAGACATTATATATTGGCGGTGGACCAAATCGGTCTCCCTCATTGTACTCCCTCATTCCATATGCGGAGCATGCATTTGGAATATGGATGGTGAAAGGTGGATACTTCCGACTGGCCGAGCGAATGGAAGAAGAGCTTCGAAGTCGTGGTGTTCAGCTGTTAACAGATAGTCAAGTTGATCAATTAGTCATCGAACAGGATGTATGTCGAGGTTTCGAAGCTAATGGAACTGTATACCGATATGATTCTGTTATATATAATGGAGATTTTCCGAAAATAAGAGGCATCCTCGGTAACAACAAGACTAAGATTAGCAATCGGCGATTTCGGCCTTCCTCTGGATGTATCCTCCTGTATGTGGGAACAGATCGTCGATGGCCAGAAGCAACCGCACATCAGTTTGTGTTGCCGGATACATTTCGCGAAGGGCTGCATGATTTGTTTGCGAAGGGACGTATCCCCGAAAACCCGTCATTTTATGCGTTTCAGCCTACAGCAGTCGATGATACAGCTGCACCTGCTGGAGAGGGAGCCCTCTATTTCTTAATTCCTGTCCCTTCTGCACAAGCAAATGTCGAATGGAAGCAGGAAGTGTCGAGGGTCGTGGAGAAAGTATTAGATAAAGCGGAACTACATTGTTTTCCTGGGTTGCGTCAGTCGATCCGATCGTTTGAGGTGCGGACCCCTGTTGATGAAGAACAAGCGGGTTTATATGGTGGAGGTAGTTTCGGGATTGCTCCTACTTTGTGGCAATCAGGTGCTTTTCGTCCGCAAATTGCCCCTTATCCGATCTCACGGTTATACGCGGTCGGTGCATCCGTACATCCCGGCGGTGGCATCCCGATTGTGATGCATGGAGCAAGGCTGCTCGTCAGCCATATGGAGAAGGAGATGGAAGCATGGAGCAGCATGCCTATTTGACCGAATGTGAACGGATGATCAAGCAGGGCTCGACTACGTTCTACGAGGCATTCCGATTCTTACCAAGCCCGCGCAAGGAAGCGGTGCATGTCATCTACGCGTTCTGTCGGATGATTGACGATTCAGTTGATGAACCACACAAATCACCCTACTCGTTGGAACAGTTGGAACATCATTTTGACCGACTGGATGAGGCGACAGGACATTTCATATGGCCTGCGTTGCGTTGGTTATTCGAGACGTTTCCCGCGTCCAAAAAACCATTTTTCCAGCAAATGGAAGGTCAACGACGTGATTATGTGGTGACTCACTATGATACGCTAGAACAACTAGAAGAATATTGTTACCTCGTAGCGGGGACAGTAGGTGAAATGTTGCTACCTGTGCTGCATGATGAACCTGATGAGCAGATTGTCGCTTCTGGTATAGCGCTTGGCAAAGCGATGCAAATTGTAAATATTGTTCGGGATGTTGGAGAAGACCGTGAACGTGGTCGTCGCTATGTACCGAAATCACTTATGGACGATTGTGGCTACACAGAGGAACAGTTTCTGCACGGTGAACTAAACGAAGCTTGGATTCGTGTTGTGGAAGTTTTGAGTGAACAGGCAAAGCAATGGTTTGCTATAGGCCTGCGAGACCTCCAATCTTATCCGAAGAAGAGTGCTTTCTGCATGGAACTGGCGGCTGGCTACTACGGAGCGATTTTGGATGAAGTTCGCGAGAGTGGCTA
>JBILCE010000137.1:0-3743 GCA_044353305.1 Paenibacillus sp. | reverse complement strand
GTATGCGGTCGGCTACATTTTAACCTGTCAATGGTGCTCCGGTATTTGGCTTGCCGGGTTCGTCGTAGCCGTTTATAGCTTGTTGCCGGTAACATTTCCGCTATTTCTGTGGTTATCTCTAGCGGGGCTTTCGTCGCTACTCCACGCCTGGCTAGATGGGAAACAACAAACTTGATTTGTAAGGGGGCAACGACGTGTCCAATCAAACCGTGATCGGTGGATTTACGGTAACATTTAATGGTGTGACTCCAGTTTCGGGTGGCTACCAGTGGTCTTATACAATTTCGAATGATGGAACGGAACAAGATCTCAGCAATTGGGTGCTCGAGCTGAAGAACTGCTTGGAAACAGAGGATGAAGTGTCTTGTTCGCTAGGGATTTGTGAGCTGGTAACGCAGGAATGTCCGGAAAACAGCGAGAATTGCGAAACGTTTCGCGGGGTAAAGTTTGATGACCTGCCGTCCAATGTGCCGACACAGACGTTTACATTTATTTTACCGACCCCGGCGGACCCTACTGTTGGTTGTTTTTATCTGAAATACGGATTAAATGAAGTGTGCGCAGAAATTTTCGTGCCTGACTGTCCACAAATCCCACCGTGTCCACCATGTCCAACTTCCTCAATCCGCGATGGTAAAACGTTCACTTATCAGGTCGAACTCCCGGTCAGCACATGTGAGATTGATTTGCAGAGTGAGCAACGACCTGAATTTTATCTATGCACCAATGGCCTCAAACTAGATGTCGGAATGTGTGAGCTACCAACTGAGGTGACACTCTGCGAAAATACGGATTCCGAGCAGACGCTCAGTTGTCTGGTATCGCTAGAATATCTGCAGGTGACTGGGAGATTGCAGATCATCTGGCAATTGAGGGGCGAACTTGACACAATCTGTGCACAAGATCCGGTGTTACTCTCACTGTTGGCCGTGACGGATGTGGATATCACAGAAATCTGCTATTTCTGTGATGGCGAGCGACCAGACTTCAAGCCGGAGGATGTGTGTGATTGGTTTAATGTAAGTTTCGTCAGTCTGAGTGAAACCGGCCTGCTTACCTACACCGTCACCTTTCTCGGTTGCGATCACTCCCCCGATGAGTAGTAAATAATTCATGAAATGAAAAGACGACCTGAATTCCCTATTGTAGGGAGTTAAGGTCGTCTATTTTTGTTCGGTGAAGCGATGTGGCCTGTAGCTAAGGGGGATTTCCGTTATTAACTGAGCTAGCCAATCCAATACTTTAGTTTTGGTATTCGACGGATCAGCAAATATTCAAGTGCAAATACGATAATGAGAGAAATGCCGACTAGTGGGAAAAGAATGGCAAACATAAACATCAGGATGGCAAGACCTTTTAAGAATCTTTGAATTTTTAGTGGTGGAGGGGAGCCAATGCGACCCTTTGGGCGTCGTTTCCACCACATGATGTAGCCGGTTACGGACATCAGGATCACTACGAGGCAACCAATCAAGCAGAGAATTAAGTTAAAGGTTCCAAAATAGTGACCTTCATGTAAGGCGACGCCGGTGGAGACGATTTTTCCTATAATTCCATAATCGGCATAACGGATGTTGGATATGAGATTGCCCGAATATTGATCAATGTGCAGAGTAACTTGTTCGGTCGGTTTAGGTGGAAAAGCGAATACAGAATACACTCCGGTTGGTCCTTGTGGGAAATTGATATTATAGCCACTTGGCACGTTTTCTTTTTTCGCTATTTCAATTACTTGCTCGACCGAAAGTTTTTGTGTTGCATTAGCTGACGATTGCGGGACTGGTACTTTTTCAACTGCCCATGGTGTGCTGTTATTCGGTGCAATGTCCTTTGTTACAAGTGTGGATTGTGGTTTCGGATCCCAAGGAAAGGTACCTTTTGGAACGCCTGAATGGGTTTGGGTTTCAATAGGTTGTAAAATCTTGGCTCCCCAAAAGCCAGACCACGGTAAGCCTGATAAAATAATAACCCCAACTATAATCGATACCCAGAAAGCTGGAACGGAATGCAAGTCACGCCAAAAGGTTCGTTTCCCACTTTTAAAACGCGGTATTAGGGTACCGAACAGTGACTTATTTTCACGTGGAAACCACAAATATAATCCTGTGACAATTAGAATAAAGCCCCAGCACGCAGCTAGCTCCACGAGCGTGTTCCCCGTTCCGCCATCTCCACCAATCATGAGCGTTCCGTGGATCTTTCGAATCATGTCCATAAATGCAGATGGTTTATATTCGCCTAAGACTTGTCCATTGTAAGGGTTCACGAAAACTGTGCTAAACGATTTGAAATCTTGCGTAACGCCAATTCTGGCGGAATTTGTTGAACTCTCGGGTGGGCCATAGCTAGTTACTTTATAGCTAGGATACTTCTTCTGTATCGCTGATATTTGTTCATTTACTGAAAGAGAGGTTGTTTCAGCCTTGACTGTCTGATAGGGCTTTTGCTGATAGTCTTCCAACATCGGTTTGAACAAATAAATAGCCCCAGTGATCGCAAGAATAATCATAAATGGAGCCGCAAACATTCCTGCGTAAAAATGCCACCGCCATACTAATCGATAGATGGCTGAACTCTCTTGATTCAATTCATTCACTTGAAAAGCCTCCTCGTATTTGATTCATACTTATTATCAAAAATTGGAGGGAGACGTTCAATAGCCCGAAAGAGCCATTTTTCAAGCTTTATTTCACAAAAAAGACACTCTTCAATCGATAGGCAATAACTTGCTGGTTCAGTTTTTAAAGGGCGATTAGCTTAAGAGATGGTTACGATCCGATACTCACAATAGGTTAGGCGGAACGCTCGCTACGTGATACAACAAGCCGATTACTTCCATCACACCTATTACTCACCCGGTCAACGACTCCGTATGCTTCTTAAAGTTATTCAAAATCGCTTGCAATCCGGCTCGTTGCATTTCCACCGGGTTTTCATTTTCCGCTGCGAAGGTTTCCGTTATGTTCACGCCGCCGTCGACAACTTCAAAAGTAACGCTTACCATGCGCCCGTCTGCCAGGCCGTATGCGATTTTTTCGTGCTCCACCACTTCGGTATAGACACCGGAAAAATCGAAGCTCATGCTGCCATCTTTTGCCGCCATTGTCGATGTAAACGTACCGCCCACGGTCAAATCATTGGATGCAGTCGGGCAAGCCCAGTCATCCGATGCAAAGTTCCAATGGACGATGTGCTCGGGTGAGGTCCAGCTTGTCCACACGATCTCTATCGGTTTCTCGATTAATGCTTCCACGGTAATAAATGTCCAGTTCATATCCCTAATTCGCTCCTTATGAATCGCAGTTATTTCGAGCATTATGTATTTATTTTATCATATGGGCCGCCCCTAGTGGGTCGCTTGAGAGATTTTCTTGGTTGACAGGTAACGTTCCCATAACCAGACTGCACCGACACAACCGGCCGTCACCGCCACCATTTGAATCACGATCCCACCCCCATGCAAAAAGAGCGCAGGCACCCAAGCGAAGCTGAGCCAGCGGTGAAACACTTTGAGAAATTTGTTTTTGATGCGGCGAATGAAAAACCCATAGACGAGTAGACCAAGCATGAGAATGGTTGCAGCAATGCCAGTCCATGTGGAGCGATTGGAGAAATCAGTTAGTATGAAGTAGAGCCCATGGATGATTCCCGCGATAATGACGAACCAACCCACCCAAACATGCACACTATAAAGTGTCTTAACCGCCGTTTTGATCGCTTTGGAACGCGAGCCGATTTTCTTC
>JBILCE010000250.1:0-3745 GCA_044353305.1 Paenibacillus sp. | reverse complement strand
CGCTCTGCGCTACGCTCTGCCGCGCCAGCGTTGCTGCGCCGCTCTGCGCTACGCTCTGCCGCGCCAGCGTTGCTGCGCCGCTCTGCGCTACGCTCTGCCGCGCCAGCGTTGCTGCGCCGCTCTGCGCTACGCTCTGCCGCGCCAGCGTTGCTGCGCCGCTCTGCGCCGCGCTCGCCCGCGCCCGTGTAGCTGCGCCGCTCGGTGCTACGCTCTGCCGCGCCCGTGTAGCTGCGCCGCTCGGTGCTGCGCTCGCCCGCGCCAGCGTTGCTTCGCCGCTCTGCGCCGCGCTCTGCCGCGCCCGTGTAGCTGCGCCGCTCGGTGCTGCGCTCGCCCGCGTTGCTTCGCCGCTCGGTGCTGCGCTCGCCCGCGTTGCTTCGCCGCTCTGCGCCGCGCTCTGCCGCGCCCGTGTAGCTGCGCCGCTCGGTGCTACGCTCGCCCGCGCCAGTGTTACCTCGCGGCTCCGGCTTGCCGTCTCGGCGCTTTTCTCCTCTTGCTGGGGTGATCTCTGATCCTATACCCTTGCGCATTAAATACCCTTCGCGATTACCCATCTGTGGTTTATCGCCGCCCCCCACAAAGCGGGGACCCTTCCTCGCCCCATCGCTTTTAGGCTTCGCTCCATCTGCTCTTGATCTGGTCCCAGACGTCTTCTTCTCCGACTGATCTGCCCTTGGTGTTCCCGCGTTACCTTTTGACAAGCTCAATTTCAAGCCGCCTTTTCCTCGTGATTCATTATTTGATTGATCGTTACGTTCCGTCATTACTAGATGCCCCCGTATGATTACATAATATCCATACTATAGCCTAACCTGGCCTCAAATGCACACTTCCAGCCAACATGCTATACTATCGATACATTCATCATGAACTTAAAGGAGGAACTTAACTGTGGCAAATGCCATTATCGAAGTGAACGATCTTGTGAAACGATACGGCACTTTTACTGCTGTGAACGGAATAAGTTTCCAAGTTCGAAAAGGCGAAGTATTTGGGCTACTTGGTCCTAATGGAGCGGGTAAAACGACCACACTCGAAATGATCGAAGGACTTCGTCGACCGGATGGTGGAACCGCTATTGTTGCGGGTTTCGATACGAAAAAACAGCTAAACAAAGTCAAAGAGGTCATTGGCGTCCAACTCCAATCGACGTCATTATTCGATTTGTTGCATGTGAATGAAATCATTCGTATGTATGCGAGTTTTTATCCCAATGCTGTACCAATTGAACCTCTGCTAGACGATATGATTCTTCGGGAAAAAAGTAACGATCGCATCAAAAACTTATCTGGCGGTCAGAAACAACGCTTAGCCATTGCCCTAGCACTCGTAAATGATCCTCAAGTTATTTTTCTAGATGAGCCTACAACCGGCCTTGATCCACAAGCCCGGCGTACGTTGTGGGACATTATCCTGCGCTTGAAGGAACGAGGCAAAACGGTTGTCTTGTCCACACATTATATGGATGAGGCACATGTTCTGTGTGATCGCATTTGTTTGATGGACCAGGGGAAAATTGTTGCCTTGGATACGCCCGAGCAGCTTGTCCGTAGCCTTCAGTCGGATAGTGCGATCGAATTCCGTCTGTCCGAGCGCGATCGGGAAGATGAGTCCCGCACGCTTGAGATGAAAGCATTAGCCGAATCGCTGCCAGATATTAAACAGGTCGATCTCCGCAAAGATACGTTCGTTCTTTACACGGACCATTTGCAAAATGCACTTACGGCGTTCGTCCGACAGACTGCGGAGCAGCACATCCACGTAACGGATTTGCAGACGCGCACAGCCACGTTGGAGGACGTGTTCATCCATATGACGGGAAGGAGCCTGAGAGAAGAATGAAGGCATACCGACAATTAACACTTTCACAGCTCCGATTGTTTGCCCGTAATCGGCAGGTTTTGTTCTGGACTTTGGCGTTCCCTATTTTTTTCATGACGATGCTAGGCAGTTTTTTGGGAAAAGGGGATACGACTTCGCTCTCCATGGTTGTCATCGATCAGGATCAGACGATCGCTTCCAGCACGCTCCTTTCATCAATGAAGGAGGTTTCTGTGCTACGGATTGAGCAAACTGAAAATCGTGAGGATGCTCTAAAACGGTTAAAAAATGGGGATCTGCAACTTGTCGTAACGGTTCCAAAAGGGTATGAGGCTGCCATAAATGCAAAATCGGCATCACTTCCAGGTTCAAAGTTACAAGTTTCTTATGATGAAACCAGTCAAGTAGCGAACCAAATCGGGCTCCCATTGTTGTCGCAAATTGCAGATGGGGTGAGCAAGCAACTAGTAGGCTATACTCCGATCGTCTCGATCGAATCGAAGGGCGTACAATCGCTTAACCTAAAATATATCGACTTCCTAGTGCCTGGAATTGTCGCCATGATGATTATGAATAGCAACTTAAATGGAGTCGCTGGTCAAATCGCTTCTTGGCGTGAGCGAGGTATTTTGCGTCGGATGCAGAGTACGCCGCTTCAACCGCGTAGTTTCATAGCTGCCCAGATCACAGCTAGACTTCTTTTAAATGGCGTGCAGGCGATACTCGTACTGCTGATCGGCAATTTGATTTTTGGCACGCAGGTCAATGGTTCCTGGCTATTGCTGCTCATGTTCGTCGTACTAGGCACGCTAACGTTCATGTCAATCGGTTTTATCATTGCCGCACTTGCCAAGACACCAGAAAGTGCCGGTCCGATAGCCGGTTTCATCTCGTTTCCGTTGCTATTCCTCGGGGGCGTATTCTTCCCAATCAAAAACATGCCCGATTGGCTTCAGCCAGCGGTCAATACTTTACCGATTGCCCATCTCTCGACTGCGCTTCGCCAAGTCATGAACGTAGGAGCCTCACTTACCGATTTATGGCAGGAAGCTGCGTTACTCGGGGGTTGGATGGTTGTTGCATTTGTCATTGCCAGTTTATCGTTTAAGTGGGAGTAGAAAGAACGATTCATAAACCGTTATTTTGTAAAATCATATTGACCTTTCTACCGTTTCGTAAGTGTGTTATATATGGGATACTAACTTGTTAATTGAACTTGCATTGAGATCCAAAATAAGATCGGAGGGGAGCATATGGAAAGGATTATCTATATCTGTTCAGACTCGGTCGGAGAGACGGCGGATAAGGTTGTTCAAGCGACTACTCGCCAATTTCATTCGCAATTGGTGCAAACGGTACGTTACGCAAACGTTCGTAAAGAGGACGAAATTCGTGCATTGATGGAGGAAGCGTCGACCAAAAATGGGTTTATAGCATATACGTTAGTCCAGCCAGAGCTTCGCGAAATGATCCGTATGGAGTCGATTCGCCTCGGCGTCCGTGCCGTCGATATTATGGGACCGATGATGCAAGCATTCGTTGACACATTTAACGATGCTCCGAGTCAGAAGCCTGGATTATTGCATCAGATGGACGAGGAATATTTTCGCCGAATTGAAGCAATTGAATTTACGGTAAAGAGCGATGACGGCCGCGATTCGAAGGCGATGCTGCAATCACAAATTGTGTTGCTCGGTGTATCCCGCACGTCCAAAACGCCACTGAGTATGTATCTAGCGCATCGTGGCTATAAGGTAACGAACTTTCCGCTTGTGCCTGAGGTGAAAGTACCGATAGAACTGTTTCATGTCCCGAAGACACGCATTGTTGGACTTACGATGGACCCGGATAGGATGACGTTTGTTCGTACGGAGCGACTTCGTTCGATGGGTCTGCCACCCGATGCCCTCTATTCAGCAGAGGAGCG
>JBILCE010000136.1:0-3776 GCA_044353305.1 Paenibacillus sp. | reverse complement strand
AATCTTCCTGCCGCTGCCCTTAATCTTACCAACGTGATGAAGTCGCCACTTATGCAGAGGATTGAACAAGGCAAACCATTTGAAGCTCAATCAACATCAAATGAAGATGATTCAAATTGGAATAGCATAGTTGATAATCCTATTGTCCGAGGTGCAGACACAGCTTTGAAATGGGCAAATAAGCCATTTGAAAGTGTTAGTGTTACTTTAGCAAATGCCGCAGGAAAGCTTAACAACGTTTTAGGTGGCACACAAACTATTAAGGATTTTAGCGGTAATGATTTAACGCTTACACGAAGCGAAAACCGTAATTTGTTGAATGACTTAAAAACAATTTGGTCACAAACTGATTCACAAAAGACTTCATCAAAAGCATGGAAAGGTGTAGAGCCTAATTTAGGTAAAATTGAAGGAACGGGAGTAGACTGGACGGATGCATTTGATTTCACCGCACAAGCGTTATCGCCAACTAAATTAGTAAAACCGGCATTCTCTATTGCTGAGAAATACGCAGGAACTAAGGTTGGCGATATGATTGAGCGTATCGCAGAAAAGCCTACTATTACCGAACCTATATCAGATACAGCGCTGGCAGTAGTACCACAAAGTCGTTCAAAGCCAACGGGTGGAATGGTAGATACACCTGATGTTATCGCACAACCTTCTTCTTACAATCCAAATGATGCATTTGCGGACGTGTATGGCCTTCCAACGTCATGGCGAGCAGAGGAAGCGCAACGTATTCGTGACAGTATCACAAAAGCATTACCGGAGCCAAGAAACGCAGATGCCGTTAGACGTTCAAAGGGAACTGACATTCCTTCAGACGGCAGCGTGATCATTCAAGATGGTCCGCGTTTGACAGCGGATGAATATGCGAATCGTTTTGGTTTGCCTGATAAGTCACCGGAAATGAAAGAGAAATTCAGAGTGTATAATGAAGCGAAAAATGATTTGAAGAACATTGAGAATGATTTGAATGCCATTCAAAGTGCATACAAAAAGGAATTGGATAATCGTGTAACGGAATTGAATGCATGGGTAGATGTGCGAAAGGGAGACAAGAAAAGCCAAGCCATTGTAGATAAAAAGATGCGGGCAACCCAATCCAAGATTAGGGACATTGACAAACAGTTAGCACAATTGAAAAAAGATGAGAGAGGCATGATAAATAGCTTTGCACAAGATTTCAAGGATATGCACGATGCCAAGTTTGAAGTTGTTCAGAAGATAACAGAGCATGCACCAAATGGCATTAAAATAAGCCGTAAAGATTATAACATTAAGGAAATCCCGAGGTACTTGAAGAATGCCGCACACAAAAAAAGTGAAGATAAAACAAAGTTTAGTCTTGATGAAGTAGCACAAGAAATGGGATATAACTCATCGGACGAACTATACGATGAAATTGGAAACCTCGATCATTTCACTCGTAGATTGCCACGTAGAGCATTTGAAAATAAAGCGATTATGGAAATGAGAAGGCAAGGTTATGTCGATCAAATTCAATCAACAAGAGAACAATTACTAAAGCAAAAAGAGCAAATTGCAAAAGAATTAGATGGACCTGATTGGTTGCGTGAATTTGTTGAAACGAACAATCGTTACCCGAAAAAGAATGAATTGCAGGCTTTAGCTGAAAAGCAATTGAGGGAAGGGTATCGGGATGCAGGGTTAGATGTTCCGTCATGGACAAAAGCCAATAACTATGAGGAGACTGTAAATTCGTTTTCCCAAGTTAGGGATGTCATGCGCCAAAGTCTTGATGAATTTGAACCGAATATCAAGTACGCTGATGCAGAAGCTCCACGTTCTACAATGGAGACAAAAGAATCACGTGTAGGACGAAATACGCAAATGGAAGATGGCACGTATCGCTATTCTGATGGTAACCCTCGACAATCGAAAGAAACAAACGGACCGATACGTACCGACTTATTAGAAGCGGCTCAAAAGTTATCACGTGCTAGACAATTGGAGAAACCCATTCTTGGCGTTGGAATAAATGATAGCCCATCATCGCAAACGGTTAAAATTAGTGGAGAAGGATTTCAACCAAAAATCAATGAGGGTAGCAAAGTAAAGGAACCACCAAAAGAAACAGAAACAGTAAACACGGATTCCTTTCCACGAAAACCTATTAGTAAACAAGGAAATGGTAAGGTTATTGACGCTGAATTCACCATTATTCCCGATGCTGTTCC
Source organism: Paenibacillus sp. (assembly GCA_044353305.1). Classification (GTDB taxonomy): domain Bacteria; phylum Bacillota; class Bacilli; order Paenibacillales; family NBRC-103111; genus JBILCE01. The sequence goes on along the minus strand of JBILCE010000136.1, from coordinate 1,572 downwards.
GAACACGCCGGAGGAAGCGGTACGTGCGTCACGTGGATTGTTCGCTCGTTTATTTGGCGATCAAGAGATTAACTTTACACCTTTCTCATCAAAGAAAAGTGACCGTATTGTCACAACGGAACAACAGATAGTGAACAACCCACTAAAAGATAAGGTTAAAGGTATTGGAAGTACCATTAAGCAGGGAATTCGCACAGCGTATCAATCACAAGTAGATATGCTTGATCCGATTAAAAAGATAAGCAAGGAAGCCTATGACGCTTCTATGGATGCTACACGCGCTAATAACTTAGCGAATCAGATCATCCGCAATAAATTTGTGGACAATGAAGGTAACGTGATTGGTAAAAGTTTAGCAGAAGTCATTGGTATGGTTCGTGGTGTAGGGAAAAAGCTGGATGACTACTTGGTATTGCGCCATGCGGTTACACGTATGCAACGTGGGGAACGGGTATATGCAGAAGAATTAAACATGACACCGGAAAAAGCGTTGGAAAAAATCAAGGTCCTAGAATCCCGCTATCCGGAATTTGTTGAACTGGGCAAAGAGTGGGATAACTTTAACACAAACACGTTAGATTCCGGTGTTCGTGAAGGGTTAATCACCAAAGAAGCACGTGATGCTATGCGTAAAGAGAATCCACATTACGCTTCCATGAATCGTCAATTTACGATTGGCGAGAAATTAGCACAACCTAAATTTGGAGGAACCGGCTCCGCTTTCTCCGGTCAAAAAGCGCCAATCAAGGAAGTATCACCAACGGGTTCAACACGTAAAATTGTAAGCCCTATCCGTTCAGCAATTGAACAGGTATACGCTTGGAAGAATGCAGAGATGCGTAACCGTGTCATGCAGTCTATTGTTAAAGCCATCCAATTAAATCCTGATGGCATGTCCCATATTGCAACTATCGTCAAGAAACCTTCAACTAGTTATAAGTCTCTGGACCGTGTATTACGTGAAGGTGGAAGCGAGGAATTCTTAAAAGAATTGAACGATGACTTCAAATCGTTATTTGCAAAGGCAAATCCAGGCGATGAAAACATCGTTCGTGCCATGGTAAAAGGTGAGCCTGTTTATGTGCAGATAAATGATGCAGAAGCGGTAAAGGCACTACTTGGTATGGGGTATGAACAGTCCGGTGTAGTCTTGTTAGCATTGCAGAAGTTATCGAATGCTACCAAACGGAGTGCAACGGGCGTGTTTGCTCCTGTATTTGCAGTGAAAAGTTTAGTAGCCGATACTGTTCAAGCGTCAATACAGTCTAAAAATGCATTCAAGCATGTAGCCGTAGATTTACCTTATGCCCTCATCAGTTCCATTGGCGAAGCGCTCCGTATTCCTGGTCTTAAAAATTTAGCAGAACAGTATTATCAAGCGGGAAATGGATATTCCGGTTTATTGCGTGGTGATCGTGCTGTTGACAATGCAGTATATAATTTGCGCAAAGACGCCATATTGAGTCCAGAGGGATTGGCAAAGGGCGCTTTCGCTGTTGTAAAGGCTCCATTTAAGGCACTTGAAAAGGTATCCGATATATCCGAGAATGTAAATCGAATCGCTAAGTTTAG
>JBILCE010000235.1:0-3803 GCA_044353305.1 Paenibacillus sp. | reverse complement strand
CACTAAGCTTGCCACTTTTACCTGCTAACGCCATCGATTATCCCTCCTCCAATAAAAATTCAAATTCCAACACGACACGATATACCGAAGTTGCTGCCTCAAGGTCCGATGTTTCACCACGCAACCAAACGCCCGCAATCCATAAGTCGGATAGGGGGCCTGCACACCGTTGCAGTTCCGATTGGATGATTTGGGCAACCTCCACCGCAGCTTGATAACTTGAAGCCATGCATGAAAACTGAATTCGCTGTTTCAACCACGACGTATTCTCCTGAAACGTGTGAAGGCGTTCCACAGAAATAGGCGTAAGCACAACGGCGGGCAACACAACGTGCTGGGGAAGATACAACGGATACACGTTATCCCCCAGTTTAGGACCAAGATAGGCATATAGCGCCTCTTCCAATCGCATTACGTGACCCTCCCCAATGCCTCAAGGACATCATCTTGGACGGTCTTGGCAATGGCTTTCAGGTTTTGATCTACCGCAGGTCGAAGAAACGGGCGTGCTTTCATCTTTGACGTACCAAGCTCAACCGGTGCGAAATAGGTGACATCGCTTAGTTTGGTGACGGTGTACTCACTTTTGACTTGCCCATTTTTCACCTTACTCTTTTTCACAAACAGGCTGTCTCGTAGTCTGCCTGTATCTACCGGTACATTCTTCTTCGCTTCTGCCAAAACCAACTCGGCCCCCCGTTTTGAGGCCTGATCGAGAATCCCTTGCGCGGCATCTCCCATGTCCTGAAGCAACTGTTTGACCTCCTCCAGACCCTCGATGTACGTCTTCATCTTCCGTACTTTCCTTCGTTTAGCCATCCGTCACACGCTCCTTGCACAGAAGATGGAGCCATACATTCCTCTCCTTTGGGTTCATTACCGCCAAAATCTCAAACCATCGGTTTTTCACAACGACACGTAATGAGGGCGTGATATCGGGCCGATATCGGATGACGATGGTATGACTCACCTCGGCATGGCGCTGTTTCGCGACTTCAAATTCGCCACCTGACAAACTTTCCACACTACCCCAAACGGTAGCTACCGGAATCCAGTCCTGCACCTCGCCCCCAAAACGGTCACGGGTCACCACCGATTTCTCGATGCGAATACGATGTCGTAAGGTACCAGTCGTCATTACCACGCATCCTTTCGATACGCAAACAAAAGTCGCTTCGTGATATCGATGAGTTCGTTCATTTGGATGTCCTCCCGTTTTTCGTAAAACTGTGAAACGATGATGTAGATCGCTTGTTTCACCGGTTCCGGCACGTCCTCAAATTCCGTTAAAGGAAAACGGAGGATCCCCTCCACGAGACCCTCCGCAACATGAATCAACCGTTCCATCAATGCATCCTCAACGTCTCCGTCCACGCGTAACCATGCTTTCGTGTCTTCTAGGGTGACGTGCACGGGATTCACCCCCCTCTTCTTATGGTGTCTTCATCCAACCTGCCGCTTGTAGCTTCGCAAGCAACGCGTTGAAATCCGCCACCATGCCAACTACAGTGGTTGCTGTGCTATGGGCTTGTGGCGTCATCGGTTTTACTTCCACCCCATGAAGTGTAAATGTCCCTGTTTCGGTAATACAAAGCTCACCCTCGATGATGGTTCGTTCTCCACCTTGTTCGGTATGGTTTTTCACACTACCCACGTGACACCTACGCTTTCTGCTGAAGCACTTTGATCGCCTCAGTCAAGATCAGTTTCCCATCCACACGTTGAGTGCCTTTAAATCCCACTTGCCCGTTAGCCGCATACAATTCGTTTAACCGTTGAAAGGATCTGCCTTGACGATCCGCCACCCAATAGTAACCAAAGTCGCCAAAGGCAATCGTTTTGGCAGATGCCGCAATGGAGGGTACATAGGCCGATGTCTTAATCGGACGGTTTAAAATCGTATCCGGTTGTCCCGCAGTGATGGAAGGTTGCCAAATGTATTGCCCGTTTCCATCCTTTAACTTACGGATTGCTTTGACCGTCGCATCATTCATCACAAACGTGGCATTTTTTCGATAGGGTGACTTGAGGCTGTAAAACAAGTCCATCACTTCATCGATTGTAATGGCTGTCGCACTAGCCGTCGTTACCCCCAATGTGGCACCACCGGTATTGTTGAATATGCCGGTCGGTTTTCCTGTCCCATCCCCCATAAAGAAGGCTTCTTCTTCCTTGGCACCCATTCGGCGACCAAATTCCCGAGCGATATACGATTCCAGGTTAAACACGCTGTCATTTAGTAGTTCTTCGGATACCTTTATCATGGTGGCAAGCTTGTACGCGCCAATGGACACTTGCCCGTAGCTGTCATCTGACTCCGGAATGGCGCCTTCCTCATCGACCCAAGACGCTGTCCCTTTCGTCGCCACAACCGGTATTTTCTTGTCACCGGAAGAAGTGGTAATGACCTTCGCCATTTGACGGAAGATGTTTTCTTCTGCCAAGGCTTGAATTAACGTCGCCTCAAACTCGTCTGGGACCAAATACCCACCCTCGGAATCGGTGCCCACTTGCAGCGCGTTTTGGATCTCATACGTTTGTTTGTTACGCATCGTCTTCCAAAACGCCTGTTTGTATTCGTTACTGGCTCGGCCCTTTTTTGGTTCCTCCAAAAACGGCTGAGGTGAGGTCTTGATGATGGCATTAACGGGCTTGGATAGTTCCGCATCCATCGCTTCTTGACGTTCCAATCGTTCGATTTCTTTCCCCAGTTGAATCACGTCGGCTTCCATTTTGTCATACGTCGTCGTGTCCTCTACAGAGAGGAGGCCACTTTCTGTCCGTTTACTATCCAAAAAGACTTTTGTTTTCTCCCACAAAAGGGATCGTTTCTCACGTAAATCCAACAATATACTCATAACCATTCCTCCATTATCGTTTTAGGTTTTGTAAACGTTTATCTAAGTGGTGAATCGGAGTGCGCGTTTCCACGTATGACGTGGTTGCGTGTCGTTTGATGGGTTCATGGGGTAATTTGTTGATCAAAACACGCTTAACGGTTTGTTGGTCAAACAAAAAAGCCGCGCTCGGCGACTGATTCGTGATTCGATTCGGTTCATACATCACCTGGTCTGCAAAACCGAGCTCGACCGCCTTCTTTGCGTTGAACCAACTTTCACGGTCCATCATGTGCGCGATTTTCGTGCGGGAGAGTCCCGTCTTTTGTTCATACGCATTTATAATGCTTTCTTTGACTTCCATCAAGAGATCAATTCCCATTTGCAAATCTGCGACTTCGCCAAACACCATCGTTGCCGGATTGTGAATCATCATCATGGCAACAGGTGACATCTGTACCTCATCGGCTGCCATCGCAATCATCGACGCCGCACTGGCGGCCAAACCTTGAATTTTGATGGTTACTTTCCCCGGGTATTCTTTTAACAAGGTGTAGATCTGGCTTGCCGCAAACACGTCTCCTCCCGGTGAGTTGAGATAAATGGAAACGTTCCCCTGTTGCGCAAACAATTCCGACTTGAATTGCTTTGGCGTGATGTCATCACCGAGCCAACTGTTTTCTGCAATGTAGCCATCCAGATAAAGAGAGCGTTCCTCGTCTTCGGTAACCCAGTTCCAAAACCGTTCTTTCACTGACTACCCCTCCTTTTTCCCTGACGTTGGTTTTGCCCATGTTCCTGCATAGGCAATGTCGACCATGTTGCCATTTACCAAATAATGATCACCCCCTTGACCCTCTGGTAATTTATTCATGTCCTCGAGCTCTCGAATATCGTCTGCAGAGAGCCATCCGTTTTGCCTACCTACGGCATAGCCTTGCATGCGGCTTTGATAGTCGCCTCGCA
>JBILCE010000178.1:0-3106 GCA_044353305.1 Paenibacillus sp. | reverse complement strand
AAACGGATGAACCCGGTTTACACGTTCCTTCAACGCTGGATCAGCTTTATCTACAATAGGCCCGAGCACCTTTAGCACATCATGAAACGTTTCGAATGGATAATATGGCTGCCCTTGCTGGTGCAAATACTTCGCTAGCGAAGACCTGGCGAACACCGTATCAGCGAACATCGACCCAAACATATCGCTGAAACCGTCCCCGATGTATACAATGTGGGCACCTTTTTCCCTCCATTGACGAACAACGTCAGCTTTGCAACAACCACACCAGGAGCACGCTGCGTTGCGATTCTGCAACCCGAGCGTGAACGAACCGTCAGCCTCGAAGCGGATGGGATTCACAATCACCTCATCGGCAACCAATTCATGCTTCGCCATCAGATGCTGGATATAATACTCCATCCCATCACTCAGCACCACGAGCTGAATCCCACGAGCTTGGCAAAAATCAACCAAATCATGAGCACCTGCTCGCGGCACAATTCCCTTCAACACCTCATCCACTTCTGCCTGCCGTCCCTCTACCATGCGGTAGCCCGTTGTCAGCCATTCCTTCGATCCTGCAGTCCCGGCCCAAATACGTTCCACAACCGCCTGTAACTCCGGCGTTCGATCAATCCCCAACGCCCCCATGATCGCATCACTCACATCTTGCTCCATCAACGTACCATCAAAATCGGTCACAACCACAAACTTCTCCATCCTAATCCCTTCCCCCTACAACGCCCTCTATCTCTTCCCTACAGTTTAGTCGCCCCATTAAAAATCTGCAAACAGGAATTGAAGGGACAGAATAGAGTAAGGTTGTGGGTGGGGGTAGGGGGTTAGCAGTTGTGAATTGGGATGTTAGTTTTGGAGGCTCTATTGGGGGATTGGGGGGCTGGAAATTGGTTGTGCAAATTTTTTACTGTAGGTTTCTTATCGTCTTAAAAGTCCGTTTTAGCTTTTTTTCACATTACGACAACTTATTTATTCTAAAAATAAATGCCCAAGCAACCGAATAAAATTCAGTTGCTTGGGCAATATACATGCCTTATTAAGCATCAGCAGCACAACGAAAACCTATATTTCCTGCAGAACTGTCAGGTGTATTCTTGCTTCGTGCAGCCACACGATATCGATTGCAATAGGAAGCATGGCACAGGTACGAACCCCCGCGGATTACCCTATTGTCTCCGGTTGGAGGGCCTGTGGGGTTATCCTTTTCACCATTACTATGATAGATAGGGCTAAACCAATCCGAACACCATTCCCACACATTACCAGCTACATTGTAAAGGTTGTATCCATTTGGTTCAAATGACTTGGCAGGCGCTGTGCCCGCATATCCATCACTAGCATGATTTTTCCCTGGGAACTTTCCTTGCCAAATATTGCACATATGCCGTCCATCCGGCTTCAAGATGTCACCCCAAGGATATCGCTTCTGCACCAGTCCGCCGCGTGCAGCAAACTCCCATTCTGCTTCTGTTAATAGTCTTTTGCCAGCCCAGCGGCAATACGCAACTGCATCATTCCAGGATACATGAATGACCGGATGATCCATTCGATCGTTGATCGAGGAGTCAGGTCCTTCGGGATGAAGCCAATCCGCACCATGCACAACCCACCACCACGGTGTCTCTTGGACCGAATTATTGACCTGAGCCGCAGTTGTTGCCGACACAAAAAGATGAAAAACATAAGACCACCCAAAGGCTTCCGCTTCTGTTTGAAAGCCTGTATCATCAACAAATCTCTTAAATTGTTCATTAGTGACCGTCGTAGCATCGATGTAAAAAGAATTTACAGTAATTTCTCTAACCGGCCCCTCACCATCAGATGGAAATCCTTCCTGATCATCCGTCCCCATTAAAAATGTCCCGCCTGGGATATAAATCATACGCTTCGTCGGGTGTGTTGACTTTGTTTGAACCTCTGTAAAATCCATTACACGCTTGGAGCTTGCATCAATAGTAGGAATAGCGCTCCGACTTGCTGAGCAACACGAGGGTTTATTGCTATCTATGGGAAATCGCCCCTTTACTTTTATGTAAAGTTAACTAAACAATATAATACCAACTAGGCCCGATAGTAAGATAGCGAAAATTGGGGATAATTTGTATTTCCAAACAGCAACGAAAACCCCTACAGCTATGAATCCTATGCCCGCATTTTCCCAAGTAAATAAATGTTCAGAATGGCCTTTGAAACCAAAATGTATCGCTGCATAAATAATCAAAGCCGTCACGACAGGCTTTAGCCCATAGAAAATGGACTGAACATGCCTATTTTGACCAACGCGATTGTAAAATAATGCGATAATGACAATGATCAGTACTGATGGCAAAATAATTCCAATTGTTGAAACCGTTGCTCCAAGTATACCCGCTGTTTTATACCCAATTAATGTTGCTGTGTTCGTAGCGATGGGACCTGGGGCCATTCCTGCCAAAACAACGGAATTCGTAAATTGCTCCTCTATTAGCCAACCATGAGCCTCCACTTCATGTTGAAAGACTGGAATCAACGCATACCCGCCGCCGAATGATATGAAACCAATTTTAAAAAAAGTCAGGAACAACTCCCATAGCATACTCCCACCTCCTGTTTGTAAATGGTTTCAACAAAAAACTTTCTAATAGGGACGACCTTGTTCAAGGGAAGATGGTGGTTTGTGATCCCTTTCCTCCAAACGAATTTACATTCATTAAGCGGGCACAAGGCGGCTCTATTGATGCGGTCAAATAATCTATGATAACTAACGTTATTCTATAAATTCTCTGGAAGCAACAGAGCGATCGGATACATGATGTCCAATTACTCCCTTAACTTTTAACAAGATAAAACCTATGAATAAACCAATGAGAATCATGTGTAAGGGATGAACCGGGGAAATTAATAAAATGATCAATGTGATCACCATAGTAAACAAGGTTGTTTTATCAAAAACAGCCGATTTGCCCGTATTATATGCGGCTAGAGCAATAAGTCCAATAATGGCACCATGAATGCCTGTTAATCCAGCTTCTACTAAAGCGTTACCCTTCATGTAAGTAAAGGCCAAACTAATTAATAACGCAATTGAAAATGTAGGAAGTGTAATACCTATAACCGCTGCCATAGT
>JBILCE010000249.1:0-3843 GCA_044353305.1 Paenibacillus sp. | reverse complement strand
TTCGAGAACCAAGTTTGAATGCATTTTCCACTACCCCAATCAATTTTATTTCCAAGGAGGCTATTTATTATGTCTATGTTAAAAACTCATCACTGCGGATCGCTCGGGATTGAACATGTCGGCCAAACAGTGCAACTAAATGGCTGGGTGCAACGTCGTCGCGACCTAGGCGGTGTCTTATTCATCGATTTACGTGATCGCAGCGGGATTGTTCAAATTGTGTTTAACCCAGCATTTTCGGGTGAAGCTTTGAGCGTTGCTGATCGTGCGCGTAACGAGTTCGTGTTGGCCGTTAAAGGTACTGTCGTGAAGCGCGATGCCGAGACGATAAACGCCAATCTGGCAACCGGTCAAATTGAGGTGCAAATCACCGCCATTGAGATTTTAAATGCGGCTAAAAACCCACCTTTCTTCATCGAAGATGGCGTCGAAATCGACGAATCGTTACGCTTGAAGTATCGCTACTTAGACTTACGCCGTCCAGAGATGCAACGTACCCTTATGCTTCGTTCAAAAGCAGCGAAAGTATTCCGTGACTTCCTAGACAATCAAGGTTTTATCGAAGTAGAAACACCGATCCTTACCAAAAGTACGCCAGAAGGCGCTCGTGACTATCTCGTGCCAAGCCGTGTTCATCCAGGTGAGTTTTTTGCACTCCCGCAATCGCCGCAAATTTTCAAGCAACTCCTAATGGTAGGTGGGCTTGAGCGCTACTATCAAATCGCTCGTTGCTTCCGCGACGAGGATCTTCGTGCTGATCGTCAACCGGAGTTTACGCAAGTGGACATCGAGACATCATTCTTGTCACGCGACCAGTTACTTGACTTGATGGAAGAGCTTGTCGTTAAACTGTTCCAACAAACGTCCAATGTGGAGTTGCCACGTCCATTCCAACGGATAACGTATGCAGATGCGATGGGCAAATACGGCTCGGACAAGCCGGATCTTCGATTCGGCCTTGAACTTGTGGATGTTTCGGACCTCGTTGTGAATAGCGGCGTGAAAGTGTTCGCCCAAATCGTCCAAGGTGGGGGCGAAGTAAAAGCAATCAACGCCAAAAACTGTGCCCATTGGAGCCGCAAGGAATTGGATGATTTGACCCCGTTTGCAGCACGTTATGGTGGGAAAGGGCTTGCTTACATCGTTGTGAAAGACGGCGAATGGAAAGGTCCGATTGTGAAGTTTTTCAGCGAGCAAGAAATTGCTGGATTAAGAGAACGTTTGAATGCTGAAGAGGGCGACGTGTTATTGTTCTCAGCAGACAAAAAGAAGGTAGTCGCAGACGTGTTAGGTAACCTGCGTTTGAAGATTGGTCGCGAACTAGGACTAATCGATGAGTCGCAGTTTAAATTTGCTTGGGTGATCGACTTCCCGCTTCTTAGCTATGATGAGGAAGATAAGCGTTGGGTGGCGGAGCATCATCCGTTCACGCGGCCGATGGAAGAAGATGTTGCTTATTTTGACACGGATCCTGGTAAAATTAGGGCGCAAGCGTACGATCTCGTCTTGAACGGCTATGAAGTTGGCGGTGGATCGATGCGTATTTACAAGCGTGATGTCCAGGAGAAAATGTTCCAAGCACTCGGCTTCACACCAGAAGAAGCGAACGAGAAGTTCGGCTTTTTGCTTGAAGCGTTCGAATACGGTACTCCGCCACATGGTGGAATTGCGTTCGGTTTTGACCGTCTCGTTATGTTGATTGCTGGACGTACTAATTTGCGTGAAACGATTGCTTTTCCGAAGACAGCAAGTGCAACAGATCTGCTTACAGATGCGCCTGGAACGGTCGATGATAAGCAATTGGAGCAGTTGTCGATTCGCGTAGCGATCAAGCAAGCTGCACCGAAGCAATAATCGGGAGGTCGATTGCGCATGTTGCATCAATTTTCACGAACGGAGCTCGCCATCGGTCCAGAAGGACTCGAGGTCATGAAGAACAGTACCGTTGCGGTACTCGGAATCGGTGGCGTCGGCTCGATCGCAGCAGAAGCACTCGCTAGATCGGGTGTTGGCCGCATCATTATGATTGACAAGGACGTTGTCGATATAACGAATATTAATCGACAAGTCCATGCGCTTGTCTCCACAGTCGGTTTGCCGAAAGCGGAACTGATGCGGGAGCGTATTTTGCAAATTAACCCAGCTTGTGATGCGATCGCAATGCGGATGTTTTATACCGAGCACACATACGAAGAACTGTTTAAATATCCCATTGATTACGTCTTGGACGCCTCGGATACAGTCACTTACAAAATTCATTTAATTAAGCAGTGTCTCCGTCGCAAAATTAAGATGATTTCCTGCATGGGCGCTGCGAACAAAATGGATCCAACTCGCTTCAAAGTGGTTGATATTTCTAAGACGCATACGGATCCACTGGCTAAAGTTATCCGCCAGAAGTTGAAGAAGGAAGGCATCGAAAAAGGCGTGAAGGTTGTCTTTTCCGATGAGACACCAATGAAACCGCGCGAAGACGTTACTCAGCGAATCGTGCCAGAGAATGCACCTGAAATTCGCAAAGCGCAACAGCCGCCTGCTAGCAATTCGTTCGTTCCACCGGTTGCCGGCCTGATTATGGTCAGCGTCGCAGTTCGTGAACTGCTAAAAATGGCAGAGCGAAGGAAAGCCACCAAGTAAAGGTCGTGCGTACCTATGGATATGGATCTCTTTGCCTACCAACAATCGCTAAACCCATCATCGAAGCTGTTAGCAGATCGTATACGACCTCAGTCATTAGACGAATATATTGGTCAAGAGCATATCGTAGGCGTAGGCAAGCTTCTTAGACGAGCTATTGAAGCGGATCAAGTGAGTTCGATTGTTTTGTACGGCCCCCCTGGTTGCGGGAAAACGACGCTTGCGAATATTATTTCAAAGCAAACGAAGGGTGAGTTCGTCAAGCTGAACGCCGTCGACGCCTCCGTTAAGGATGTTCGTGAGGTGATCGAGCAGGCGAAGGCGACGAAATCGATGTATGGTCGCAAGACGATCCTTTTCTTGGACGAGGTGCACCGATTCAACAAGATGCAACAGGATGCTTTGCTGCCTGCCGTTGAACAAGGCATCCTCGTGCTAATCGGTGCGACGACGGAAAACCCGTTCCACCATGTGAACGGGGCGTTGCTGTCGCGATCGACGTTGTTCGAGCTGCGGGCTCTCACGCGCGAAGACTCGCTCTTGGCGATGCGCCGTGCGCTGGTCGACCGCGAGCGAGGGCTCGGCACGCTGCCGCTTGCCGTCGAGGACGCAGCGCTTGCGCACATCGCGGCGATGGCGAGCGGCGACATTCGCCGCTCGCTCAATGCGCTCGAGCTTGCTGCGCTGACGACCCCGCCGGAGCCCGATGGCACCGTGCGCATCACGCTTGCTGTCGCAGAGGAGTCGATCCGCCGCCCGACAGTCAAAGCCGACGAGTCCACGCAATATGACGTGCTGTCGGCTTTTCACAAAAGCGTGCGCGGATCCAGTGATGCGGCGCTGTTCTGGTTTATGTATGCCGTTGAGCAACTGGGCATGGACCCGATGACCTTCTTGCGCCGGCTCATTGTCGCTTGCAGTGAAGATATCGGCCTAGCCAATCCTCAGGCTATGGTTCAGGCTGTCACTGCGATGGAGGCCTACCAGAAGATTGGTTGGCCGGAATCAAAGTATGGCATTGCCCAAGCGATTTTGTTCGCCGTAGAAAGTCCCAAATCGAACTCTATCCCATTGGCGCTAATGCGTATCGGCGATGCCTTCAACCAAATAAAAACAGCCGATGTTCCGCTCCACTTGCGTGACGCTCATTACAAAGGTGCAGTGAAGCTGGGCCATATTGGTTACCAATATCCCCATGACTTCCCT
>JBILCE010000008.1:0-11361 GCA_044353305.1 Paenibacillus sp. | reverse complement strand
CTGTCGGTGTTCTTATATGTGGAGAAGAGAGTGAAAGACCCTGTCGTCTCACTTGATTTATTCAAAAATCGTCTTTTCTCATCAAGCATGGCAATATCGTTCTTCTATGGTGCGATTATGATCTCAAGCGCAACTTACATCCCATTGTTTATTCAAGGGGTATTCGGTGGAAGTGCCACAAGTGCAGGACTTGTCTTAACTCCGATGATGCTCGGTGTCGTTGCTAGTAGTACCCTTGGTGGACGTTTGATAGGTAAAACCTCATATCGTAACATTATGCTAGTCTCGATTGTCTTGATCGCCATTTCGATGATTTTGTTAGGAACCATTTCAATCGACACTCCACGTTATCTGATTACGATGTATACGATTTTAATGGGACTCGGAATCGGTTCATCCTTTCCTGTCATCTCGCTTTCGTCTTTGCATAACTTGCCGTTCTCCAAACGTGGCAGCGCGACATCAATGAACTCATTTTTCCGGACAATCGGCTCTACACTTGGTGTCACCATATTTGGTGTGATTCAGACGCACCAGTTAAAAGTAGGGCTTCAAGGCACCGTGCCAGTTCAATTTGAAGGTCAGGTCGGTGATGGTCGGGGGCTGCTAACGGAAGCGGTAAAAAAGATGATTCCGGCCGATTTATATCATAAAATGATGAGTGTGCTGGCAGACTCCATTGCCTTCGTTTACCAATGGTCGATCGTTGTGGCGGGTCTTGCATTAATCTTTATAGTCTTGATGGGCAATTTGAAGTTGGAGATCCCTACAAAAGGTCAAGGTCAGCCGTCTGGTGAAGGACATCCTTCAGGGAATGGCGCGGCCGGACACTAGGTAAGGAGGGTGAACCACACTTGACCATGAAACTCGCGATACTCGGTTTGCTGATGGAATCGGACAGTCATCCTTACGAGCTTCGGCAGAAAATGAAGGAACGCGAAATGCACCACTATATGAAGCTGCAAGAAGGCTCATTGTATTATGCCATCGAACAGCTTAATAAAGATGGTTTTGTCGACGTAGTCGACGTTGTGCGGAATGGGAATCGACCTGATCGAACGATTTATAAGATTACCGTTCAAGGGAAGCATGAATTCGAGAAATTGCTGCTGGAGCGATTTGAGGAACCGATGCAGTTGAATCGGCCACTATATGCTGCAGTCAAATTTTCGAATAAAATTGATCCAGAAACGCTTAAGCTTAAGCTAGATGAGCGTATCAAGGAAATTGAAGCGTTTGCCGTTCGCATGAAAAGGGTATATGAGGAACATGTAGGTCATGTGCCTCGCTCATCTCTGCATTTGATGTGGGGGATGCATGAGCAAAGTATGACGGAACTGAGACTGCTCCAAAGGCTTCGGGATGATGCACATGCAGGGAGGCTCCATGAGTTTAGTGGGCCTCTTACTCTTGAAGTCAACAAAGATGGGGTAGTTGAGTGAGCTTTAACAGTAAACACAAACCTAGGGGGTTACGCATTTGTTAGAAAAGGCATACCAAGATTGTTACGCCCAATATGACGGTAATGTTCTGAGAATAGGCAATTATGCAATTGAAAGAGAGATTGTGTTCGATGACAATGCTCCAATTACAAAGTTTTTGAAAAATCGAATTACCGGTCATGTATGGTGTCACAATGCACAGATGAACCTGGCATCTTTTCATTTTCCCTTTTTCCGTTTTGCGCAAAGTCACATTGAAATTCAAATTGAGGTAATGAATCATGATGGTTTATCGCAAAATTTTCTTTCTGTCAGTGTATTATTTAAAGGAAAAGATCATGAAGTGAAATGGCAACATAAGATTTTCCCGCAGTCCCCTTTTATTACTTCACAGCTCTTTATAAAGGGTAAACCTATAGAAAAAAACAGTGGGCCTTCTTCCGCCGGCTCCTCTGTGGAATACGCGACAGGAATCGAACTCTCCTACAATAAAGAAACGAGCTCCGAACAGATAAAACTTCCTCATATCGATACGGTTGATGCTTTTGGAATCGATAAGAAGCACCTTAAGTTAGAAAGCATTGAGCTCTTTGATGTGACCGATCACCAGGACTTTTTGGTGAAAAAGAGGCAGGAGACCCTTTACAACCGTTCTACTCAATCGGTGCGGGGCGACTTATTTATTTTCGACACATACCTTAAAGGCGAAAAACTTATGCTCGTCAAAGAAGGTCTTTTGGCACATTCAGCTATTAATCGTACCCAGGATGAATTATGGATAACTAACTCTGGCAATGTGGAACTTAGGGGTTCAGGTTTGGACTATCGTGAGCTGTTCGAGAATGAATGGACACCTTGCTATGGGAGTACAATTGGTGTCTCCTCTAATGAGGATATGAAGAAACTTTATAAGAGGCACTACAACCTTGTGTACAAAGGTGATCCTGATGAAAAGTTGATCATCATGTCCAACACATGGGGCGATAGAAGCAATGACGCAAGGGTTAGCGAGGCCTTCATGGAAAAAGAATTGGAAGTTGCCTCTATGCTTGGTGTAGATTGTATTCAGATAGACGATGGATGGCAGAAGGGAATAACTGCTAACTCAGCAATTGTTAAAGGTGGGGTTTGGGAAGGATATTATGCTAGTGACCCTAATTTTTGGGAGGTTAACAAAGAGAAATTCCCCCGGGGTTTAGAAACAATTGTTCAAAGTGCGAAGGAAAAAAACATTCAGTTTGGCCTCTGGTTTGGCCCAGACTCCTCTAATGATTTTGTAAACTGGGAGAAAGATGCGAATGTGCTTCTCGAATTTTATAAAACATACGGTATACGATATTTTAAATTGGATGGCGTCAAAATTCGCAATAAACGTTGTGAACTCAATTTCATAAAGTTATTAGACAAAGTCTCAAGGGATAGTGACAACCAAATTAGATTTAATTTGGACATTACTGCAGAGGTTCGCTTTGGGTATTTTTACGAAAAGCAATTTGGGACTATTTTTGTTGAGAATCGCTACACCGATTGGGCTAATTATTATCCGCATGCGACACTTCGAAATCTATGGCAACTCTCTGAGTTTATTCCTACGAGAAAACTATTGTTTGAGGTTTTGAATATTCAACGGAACAAAGAAAAATACGGGGACGATCCGTTGTCTCCTTCCCAGTATTCGATGGATTATGTTTTTGCTACGACAATGCTTGCTAATCCCCTCATGTGGATGGAAATGAGCAATGTATCGTTAGAAGATAGGGTGCTGGTTGCCAATTTCACACCAATTTATAAAAAACACCGTGAAAAGTTATTTTATGCTGAAATTAGCCCAATTGGGATGCTTCCAGATGGAGTAAGCTTTACTGGTTTTCAAGTAATGACTGGAGAGAATGAAGGGTATTTTCTGTTATTTAGAGAGTTGACTACTGATCAAACGTACACGTACTGTGTGAACAATCTTAATAATCAAGAATTGGAAATTGAGATGCTATACAGTAACAACGCTATGGTAGATAGTACGATTAGTAACCAAGTGTCACCGAATAATGAGCTGGTTGTCACAATAAAACATCCAAGAACGTTTATTTTTGCAAAATATACGGTAAAGGCTGCTTTATAGTGAGCTTGGAAGCCTAGTCATCAACTTAGTCTCTGCAATAACTCTGTAAGATTATCGCTTACCAGGTCAGGTATAATACCTGCTGCTT
Source organism: Paenibacillus sp. (assembly GCA_044353305.1). Taxonomy (GTDB): domain Bacteria; phylum Bacillota; class Bacilli; order Paenibacillales; family NBRC-103111; genus JBILCE01. The sequence continues at coordinate 7,712 of JBILCE010000008.1, read as the reverse complement.
CGATTTGGGACTGAAGATTGTCCCTTGTTGCTAGTCCGGTAAGAACGAGCGCCGTCCGGCATCCTGCTGCGGCGCCTCCCCCAATGTCTGTTCGGATATTGTCACCGACAGCCCAGATGTGGTTATGTGGCAGACCAATACGGTCCGCCGCATAGCGCATCATAATGGGCGATGGCTTGCCGATAATGATTGGTATCTGGCCCGATGCGGCTTGGATCGATGCTCCAATGCTTCCTGCCCCAGGGTAAAATTCTCCATCCGCCGGTAGCAGATGGTCCGGATTGGTCAGAACAAACGTCGCGCCCGATTGTATATAACGAACCGCTGTAGCTAATTTGTTATAATGAAAAGAACGATCGATCCCCTGAATCACAAAATCTACGTTTGAGATACAGTCCTCTTCATCCACGAGTTGAAATCCTGCCCCCATTAAAGCCTGTCGTAGCCCCGTTTCGCCAATCATGTAGACGCTTTTACCCACGTTTAGTTCCGATACATAACGAGCTGCGGCTTGCGCAGTGCTCAACACTTGATGAGTTTCAGCTGGAATGCCCGTTACATGACGCAAATGTTCGACTACCTGCTCGGGTGTCCGCGAGGAATTGTTTGTGGCAAATACGTAAGGCCAACCACGTTCTTGAAGCGTCTGAACGAACGCGGCGGCATGTGGAATTGGGCGTTGCCCCGAATAAATCGTGCCATCTAAATCCAGAATAAATCCATGCATCGGTTTCCGCTCCTTTGTCTCTTGACAGGCAAAACGATTTATTTTACTATTAAAAAGTAAGTTATTATAAGGAGGTAAGCGAAAAATGTCGGAAGTTGTCATTAAAAAGATTGATAATGGTCCATTGCTTGTGAAAGGTGAGATTTCCCTTGTTGATATGGAAGGGAATGCCTATGATGTGAAAGATTCGGTTTATCTTTGCCGTTGTGGGTTGACATCCAATGCTCCGTTTTGCAATGGAGCACATAAGCTTAACGAATTTCGCGAAAACTCCAAAGCCGTGAAATAAGGTATAATTATGAAAAAGTTACTTATGCCTTCACTTTTTATTGCGCACGGCGCTCCAAACCTTGCCCTTGAACAGAATGACTATACCTCTTTCTTGAATACATTTTCTCAAAGACTACCAAAGCCAGAAGCGATTGTGCTGTTCTCGGCTCATTGGGAGGAACAGGGTCAGAGGGTCGGTGCATCCGAACGTTATGACATGATCTATGATTTTTACGGATTCCCAAAGGAGTTGTCTGAAGTTCGCTATCCAGCTGTCGGACATTCTCAACTCGTCGGGCAAATTGTCAACTTGTTGGAATTGTCGGGGATTCACGCCCAAGCCGACGCCAATCGCGGACTCGATCATGGCGCATGGGTCGTGCTGCGGATGATGTATCCGAATGCAGATGTCCCTGTGGTCACCATGTCAGTTAACCCTGCTTTGACGAATGAACAGCAATATGCGATTGGCAAGGCGCTTTCGGGATTGCGGCAAGAGGGCGTGCTTATCATAGGTAGCGGGGGCACTGTCCACAATCTTCGAATGGTGAAGTGGGGAGCCGATCAGGCCGAACCATGGGCCAAGAATTTCGACGAATGGCTTAATGATACAATTACCAGCTGGGATGTGGAGAGATTGTTTGATTACGAAAGACTTGCTCCTCACGCTCATGAGGCTGTTCCACGTAACGAACATTTTATTCCACTGTTACTCGCAATGGGGGCAGCAGACGATGGCCGAACCGGTCAACGTATTTATGATGGTTATGCATATGGTACATTAAGCTACAATTGTTGGGAATTTGAATAACCTATTACTTCCAAATCTCAGGCAATTTCCGGTTAGCCGGCTAATTGCTTTGAGGTTTTTTGTATGCTAAGGCGTATGGGGTGTGGACTTTTCACGATGCTGGGCATTACGGTCCCGGATGTCCTCAAACAATTTACGCACTTCTAATTTGGCTTCCGGATGGCTTTGGGTCCAATGAGCCGTTAGGGTTGGCATCGATTTATGAATATGGTTATAGATCGCCCAGCGCTTGATCTGTTCCATGGTTTCAGGGGAAGAGTCGCCCACTAGGAGATCCGCAAAAGTTCTAACAAGCTGGTCAAAATCTTGATCAAAGCTCATCATAGTCACAGTCCTTCTTAAGAGGTTACTTGTAAGTTTAACATGATCAGAGTAGTTGTTCCACAATTCGGGGTGGTAATCATGTCGGGGATTGAAGGGGAGGAATGCGTAACCCCGTTGTTCTGGTTTGTGATTAAGGGCTCAGTGGCATATAATGTGGAAAAAGGTTTGGAAAGAAGGAACATGGTGCACATGACGTTTCAATCGATGCCGCTGCGTGCGGCTTTAACAGATTTACTTCGCGAGAGGGGAATTGAGCAACCGACTGCGGTACAGACAGAGACGATTCCGATCATTTTAGAGGGTCGGGATGTTGTGGCTCGATCGCAGACGGGAACGGGGAAGACGTTAGCCTTCTTGTTGCCCATTCTAGAGAGAATTAATACCGACTCGAAGCAACTGCAAGCACTTGTGCTCGTCCCGACGCAAGAACTCGGGATGCAGATTTTGCGTGAGTGCGAAGCGTTTGGCGAGCGGATAGGTGTGCGTAGTCAAGCACTGATCGGTGGTGCTGCGCTTAGCCGTCAATTGGAGAAGTTGAAGCTTCACCCACAGCTCGTGGTCGGCACGCCAGGTCGTATACTCGAGTGTATTCGAATGCATAAGCTATCGCTTCATGATGTGCAGACAATCGTCATCGACGAGGTGGATCAAGTGTTCGGCCTTGGGGGGGCGTCTGATGTAGATGCGATTTTGCGGAATGCTGGTAAAGGCAAGCAACTGTTGTTCTTTTCCGCGACAATTCCGGATGTGATTCGTGAGAAATCGGACCGTTGGATGCGTGATCCGGCGTGGATTCAGATCGCACCTCAGCATCGTGCAGCGGAGACGTTAGAGCATATGCATGTCGTATGCGATGAGCGTGATAAGATCGATACGCTACGTAAGCTCATTCTAGCGTTAAAACCAGCATCTGCACTTGTGTTTATCAATGAGACAGATGATGCTGCAGAGGTGGAAGCTAAGCTTTCTTACGGGGGTCTTTCAATTGGCTCCGTCTATGGTGACGCAAGCAAACAAGATCGGTCGCGTGTGATGCAGGCGTTCCGCGCGGGCAAGTTGCAATTGTTACTTGCGACCGACGTAGCTGCACGTGGACTGGACTTGACGAACATCACACATGTATTCAATTTAGATGTACCGTATGGAGCAGACGCTTATATTCATCGGGCAGGACGGACTGGTCGAATGGGTCGCAAAGGCGTTGTGGTCACCATCGTAACACAGCGTGAACGATTCGTGATGGACAAGTTTTCCAAATCGCTCAAAGTATCGATTCCGGAGCGGGTTCTTTACGGCGGAAAGTTAGTTAATCCGTCGGAGAAGGGCGAAGCGCCACCATACGCAGGTCGGACTGGAGTCCCAACGGGAGCAAGGGCCGTTCAAGTAACCAAGGATGCCCGAATGGGCAAAGTTGCGCAGGCAGGGGAACCGGCCAGAGAAGGCCAAAAACAGTCGGAGGTTATGGTGGGCAAGCCAGAAACCACCCGTCCGACCAATCAGGTTACGACAGCTAAGGGAAGTTCCGGCAAGCCGGTAAGCACCGCAAAGCCAACACCGCGATCCGCTGTTCCTGCAAAGCCGAAGGAACGTAAAGCTGTTCGTGAGCGGGAACGCAAGAACAAGGGTGCACCAAAGTGGCTGAAAGAAAAACGCAAGAACGATACGCATTAAGTTTAAAAAAATAGATATTCATCCAACTCATTAACATAAAAATGGCGAGGTCCCTGTTTATTCAGGACCTCGCCTTCTTATATCTTTATGGTTTGCGTGTATTTACATAGGCGGGGTAAATAATTTTACCCTCGTTTAATTTTTTAATCTCATCAGCTGTCCAGTTAGCAATTTTGTTTCTCCCAGTGACTCCAGTTAAGACCAGACCATACTTGCTTGCCAAGTAAGTATGAAGTTCAGGCCAATCAGATTCACGCAATTCAATGAGCTTTTTAGTACCTTTCAGCTTTCCAATGATAACACCTATGGACTCCGCCGCAATCGATGTATTTGGCTGAATTCGCGCGCTTCCATAGGCAATCGCACTCGAACCTACATTTTTCCCTGCCAAGATAACATTGTCATATCCTTTTAACAAGAAACTTCTTAACGGCATTCCATATTTATCTGGTCGGCCCATCTCGATACCCCATTTATTAGCACTAGTTCCTTGGAGATCTAGAGGGTAACCCGCAATGCTTACATTGTCATAAAACATTCGTCCACCTAACGCATCGGAGACAGTCAATACGTGTTCTGTCTCATAATGGTTATACTCGCGGATGTATAAATAATTTGGGAAGCCATTGAGTTCCGCCTTCTCCCATCCGACCATGGACTTGCGGAAGTGTTCAAGGATAAGTGGAATTTCTTTCTTACCAAGGGCCATTGCCTCTGCAATAGACGGTTCTTTCGATGGATCAACTGTGTAGATTAGAAACGCATTGATGAGTACCTCACCGTCACGTTGGTTAACTGCATTTAGCCCACGCAAGAAAACTCGTTCATTCGTTGCCTTATACCCGCGGGCCATGCCCGTCAATCCGATCGCATAATTCTCACTAATCACTCCACCACCGTATTGCTTGCTTTGTTGTTCCGGTGTCAAACTGTTATATTGGCTACTGAACCTTGCCCAGTCCACATTTTTAAATTTCATCATCATGCCTGAACTCATATATTCAATCTCATCTTGACCGTAAAGTGCTTCTAAGCCAGGCAAGCGATTTGCCTTCAAACGACTTGCTAAAGCTGTATAGTCGGAATTGTCGACCCAATAAGAAGCGGTTAATCGGGTCGTCGGCTGGGACTTGGTTGAATATTGGATCGCGCTTACTGTTTCCATTCCTGACTTGGTGGCTGTCTCCACTTTTTCGATGCGGGCACCAGAAACAATGGGAATATCCTTACGAAGTTTATCGAAATAAGTAACAAATTCCGGTAATTTACGAATTTTTGCACTTTTAAAACCGTCAAAAAGTTCCTTGACCCGACCTTGTAGTAGAGATTTTCCTTGATCATCCTTCGTCTCATCTAAGAAAAGCATCTCACCTTGAATCAATTGTCCGCCAATTTGATCGCGAGGATCAATGATTTTCACTTTTAAACCCTCATCTGCCGCAGCACGTGCCAAATACATACCCTCAAGCTCAGAGCCGATGATGACAACGTCAACGTTTTCGGTCGGAATTGGAGTAGGAGTAGGAGTTGGTGATATACTGGAGGTAGGTGTTTCCTTTGGGGTAACATCCGTATTCGCTCCATTCAAGTTCTGTTTGGCAGATACAAGGAAGCTAATTACTATCACGGTAACAGCGAGTACGATTGCGATTATGACGGGTACTGTCCATTTTTTGTGTCGAATCAAGGCGGTCTACCCCCGAAAAATATTAATTTTTATTTTATTTTAGCACGATTGAATGTACCCCCACAAATTGACCATATTTTACGAACTTCTATTGTAAACGAATTCCTAAAAAGGAGCGATTGCAATGAAAGAAACTTCGATCAAGAAAAAAATGACGGTGCTTGGGTTAGCAGTCATGATGATGTGGGTCACAACAAGTGTGGCAATGGCTGATGGCAAAGAATTAACCAAGGTTAATCCCAAGGATTCTACGTTGAAGATAGGAAAAGGGCATACCATGCGCTCCCAAATGTCCGTAAAATGGCAATTCGATGATGTTCGTGGTGGTGATGTGGAGTGGGCAACAAAAAATATTGCTAGTTTGGCGTCCCAAAAAGTGTTTGAGGGATATGAGGACGGATCATTTCAACCGCGCAAGCCAATCCGACGCGTTGAGGCGATTACTGCAGCCGTTCGCTTGATGGGATTAGAAGATCAAGCCAAGTCGAAGATGGATGCTGTTTTGAATGTGAAGGATGCCGATCAGGTTCCTAGTTGGGCAATTGGCTATGTCGCTGTTGCAATTGAGAATGATCTACTTCCATTCAAGGACGGATCGGTGCAATCAGAAAAATCAGCCAGCCGTATCTGGACCACAATCATGCTTGTAAAAGCATTGAAACTAGAAAATGAAGCTTTACAAAACCAAAATACCATTCTGCCGTTTAAGGATGCACGACTGATTTCAGCGGATGAAGTCGGTTATGTAAAAGTTGCACTTGATCGTGGACTTATTAATGGCTATGAAGACCAAACGTTCCGTCCCGAACGTCCAGTAACCCGTGCTGAAGTAGCAGCATTACTTGATCGAACCAGTGATCAGATTCCAGACAAGGGAACAATTGTTGGACAAGTTAGCGGGGTAGTGGAGGACAGTAACATCATTACTGTGAAGGCAAAAGTACCATTAGAGATTACGGTTGATCCCGCTGCTTTTATTTATCGTAATGGGATGAAAGTGGAACTAAGTGCCTTACAAGTAGGAGATCAAGTAAAGATCAATACCTATGACAGTGTGGCCATTTTCATCGATGTTACTAAAAAAGTACCGAATAAGTCCTTCGATTTCGAATGAAACTCGATGCGGCGCACCAAACACGAGATAAATAGACAATATGAAGAGGGTTGGGTATGCAAAAAGAACATACAACGGCGAATGCGTCAGCTTGGAATCAAGGGGCGTTTGCCGCCTGGTTAGCTCGTTTTGGGACACCACAGGAGGCAGCAGACAAACTTAAGAAAGATCCGAGGGGCAGGCTATCGACACTTTATCCCCACATGGAAGGCAAATTACAAGGGAGTAAAGTGGCTAATCTTCTTGGTTCGCATGGTGGCAAAGCGGTTGCGATGGCATTGCTTGGGGCGGAAGTGACCGTTGTCGATCTTGCGGCTGAGAATGCAGCATACGCGCAGGCGCTTGCTGCAGAGGCGGGTGTGCACATTCGCTACATTGTTTCCGATGTACTCAAGCTACCACAGGATGAGTTAGTACCGTTGTATGATATCGTCTTAATGGAGTTCGGAATCCTCCACTATTTCGTCGATCTCGCACCTCTCATGAATGTTGTTCAACGTTTACTTAAACCTGGCGGAACACTTCTCTTACAAGATTTTCACCCAATAACCACGAAGCTAATTTCGTCCAAAGGAACACGTCACACAATCCGCAAACACAAGGTGGATGGCGACTATTTCGATACCGCGATTGAAGAAGTGGATGTACCTTACTTAAAGTTTTTGTCGGATGAGCAGCGGGCATTAGCTGAAGAAACAAAGATTCGCCAAAGGAGATGGACGCTCGGGGAGATTGTTACTGCTGTTGCCGACGCTGGGTTAGTGGTACGCAAGTTAATCGAGGAGCCAAATTTATCGTCGGACGTATTTGACAAGGGGATCCCCAAATCGTTCATTGTTATAGCAGAAAAAGGCTAAATCGGGATCAAACCGATTCAGCCTATAACCATTTTAAATCTACTATATGCACTTTCTGCGGAACCTTTGTTTAGACGGAGGTTCCTTTTTCTATGTCTTTAACACCTTGATAAATTTTCGCGAACAGGTCGTCCAAATCTTTCTCTTCTATGCAGGAGAACGCAACACGCAGATCGGTTGTGCCCAGAGCAATGGTACCCACACCGTATTGGTTGAGCAGATGCGTGCGCAGCAACTCTGCTTCGACCGTT
>JBILCE010000135.1:0-3874 GCA_044353305.1 Paenibacillus sp. | reverse complement strand
AAGATGAATGTAGAAGGTGCAGTGTTAGCTGCTAAACAATGGAGTAACATAGAAATTGTACTAATTGGTGATACGAACCAAATGGAACCTTTTCTAAACGAACGGCCTGCCAATTTGCATCTCGTTCATACCACTGAGGTGATTGAGGCCGAGGATGAACCGGTAAGAGCCGTCCGTCGGAAAAAGGATGCTTCGATGGTGGTCGGTGGTCGTATGCTCCGAGAGAGAGAAGTAGACGCTTTTATTTCCGCTGGAAATACAGGGGCACTTGTTGTGACAGGTCTTCTCGTTGTGGGACGTGTATCCGGTATTGAACGCCCTGCGCTTGCTCCGATTATGCCCTCTATGAAGGGAGGCGGAACGCTTGCGCTTGATCTTGGTGCAAATCCAGACGCCTCTCCTGAAAATCTGCTCCAATATGCGATCATGGGCAGTATTTACCGGAATAAAGTCGATGGGGTGGAGCGTCCGCGCGTTGGATTATTGAACGTCGGTACAGAAGAAATGAAAGGCAATGAGCTGTCGAAGGCTGCATATGTGTTACTGAAAGAAGGACCTTTCGAGTTCATTGGTAACGTCGAAGCACGTGATGTGTTTCAGGGTGTATGCGATGTGCTCGTATGTGATGGATTTTCCGGTAATATTATGCTTAAAGCAGCGGAGGGAACCGTTTCAGTTATTTTTAGCGAATTGAAAAAGCAGTTCGTCTCCACATGGTACACGAAGATAGCTGCCGCTGTTCTGGCGCCAGGTCTACGTGCTTTCCGTAAAAAGATGGACTATACCGAGCATGGGGCGGCTCCGCTTCTCGGAATTGATGGACTCGTCTTGAAAAGTCACGGTTCCTCAGATGCGAAATCGATCAAGAACGCGGTGCGTCAAGCTATAGTTTCCATTGAATCGCAACTAGTTCAGTCAATCTCAATCGAAATTAACAAGGGCAAGCAGACATAGATAAGGAGTGGATCAAAATGAATGGCATTCCAGTAGGGATCCTCGGTACAGGTAAATACGTGCCAGAACGGGTACTCACTAACCGAGAACTTGAGGCGATGGTGGAGACCAACGATGAATGGATTGTGACACGGACTGGTATTCGTGAACGAAGAATCGCTGCAGAACATGAGGCCGCTTCCGATCTTGCCTATGAAGCTTCATTAAAAGCGCTCGAGAACTCAGGAATTACAGCAGATCAGCTCGATCTCATTATCGTCGCAACCATTACGCCAGACATGGCATTCCCTTCTACAGCTTGCATTATTCAAGATCGATTAGGTGCAAAGAAAGCGGCGGCATTTGATCTTTCAGCGGCTTGCTCAGGATTTATATATGGGCTTGCGAATGCATCGAATTTCATCGCAACAGGCACATACCGTTATGCGCTTGTCGTTGGAGCGGAATGTTTGTCCCGAATTACGGATTATACGGACCGAAACACTTGTATCTTGTTCGGCGACGGTGCGGGTGCAGTCGTCCTTGGCCAAGTCCCAGAAGGACGCGGTTTTCAATCATTTGAGCTTGGCGCTGACGGTGCGGGCGGTCCGTTATTAAACATAGCGGGCGGTGGATCGAGATGTCCGGCTACCCCTCAATCGCTCGATGAGAAGAAGCATTTTATTTATATGGAAGGCAAGGAAGTGTTCAAATTCGCGGTGCGAATCATGGGTAATGCTGCGGAAAATGCCCTTGATAAAGCTGGTTTAACAAAGGAAAATATAGATTTCCTAGTGCCCCATCAAGCGAATATTCGGATTATCGAGTCGGCTTTGAATCGGTTTCAGCTACCTGCAGAGAAATGTATTATCAATGTCGATCGATATGGCAATATGTCGGCCGCTTCAATCCCAGTCGCTTTAGCAGAAGCAGTCGAACAAAATAAAATAAACCCAGGCGACTGTATCGTGTTAGTCGGCTTCGGTGGCGGCCTCACTTGGGGCGCATCGGTCTTGATCTGGTAATTCGGAAGGAGATTGAACACATTATATGGGTAAAATCGCATTCGTGTTTCCTGGGCAAGGGGCACAAGCAGTAGGTATGGGCAAAGATGCATTCGAAGGAGTTGCTGCTGCTCGTCTTGTGTTTGAGCAGGCAGACGCCTCACTAGGATTTTCGTTGACCAAAACAATATTTGATGGACCGGAAGAAGAATTGAAGAAAACGGTAAACACTCAACCGGCATTACTAACTACGAGCATTGCATACTATGAAGCCTTCCGTTCAAAAGGCATTCAGCCTGATTACGTTGCAGGTCACAGTCTTGGTGAATATAGCGCGCTAGTCGTAGCGGGTGTACTTTCGTTCGAGGATGCTGTTCGTACGGTAAGGTTGCGTGGGCAGTATATGGAAGAAGCTGTTCCGGGTGGACTTGGAGCTATGGCAGCCGTTCTTGGTGCCGAACGTGGGGCATTAGCGGAGCTTTGTAACACGATTTCGACAGAAGTGGGTACTGTGGAACTGGCGAACGTTAATTGTCCTGGGCAAATCGTGGTTTCAGGCAGCAAACAAGGCGTGTCTGCCGTAGTCGAACGGGGCAAAGAAGCAGGCGCCAAGCGTGTGATCCCACTCGAGGTTAGTGGTCCGTTTCATTCATCCTTAATGAAGCCAGCTTCGGAGAAATTAGCTGTTACGCTCGCCTCACTTCCTATGCATGAAGCGCAAGTGCCTGTCGTAGCTAACGTTACGGCCCAACCAGTAACAGGTGCCAGCCCAATTCGCAAACTACTTACCGAACAGGTGTATTCGCCAGTTCTTTGGGAAGATAGCATCGTTTGGCTTGTAGAACAAGGTGTAGATACGTTTTACGAAATTGGCTCAGGCACCGTATTAGCGGGGCTTATTAAAAAAAATGATAAAAATGTTCGCGTTATTTCGATCAATAGTTTGGATGCGATGGAGGGTGAAATCGGATGACGTTACCATTGGAAGGCAAAACAGCACTTGTCACAGGCGCATCTCGCGGAATTGGACGTGCCATTGCTTTAGAACTAGCCCAGGCTGGTGCTGACGTTGTCGTCAACTATGCGGGTAGTGAACGAGCTGCTGCTGAAGTCGTTTCGACAATCGAGGCGCTCGGTAGACGGTCACTTGCAATCCAAGCAGATGTCGGCAATAGCGAGCAAGCAGAAGAAATGGTTAAGCAGACGCTTGAAGCATTTGGCAGACTGGATATTCTAGTGAACAATGCTGGTATTACGAGAGACAATCTTATCATGCGAATGAAGGAAGAAGAATTCGATCAAGTTATTCACACAAACTTGAAAGGTGTCTTCAATTGCATCAAAGCGGTTACTCGTCCGATGATGAAACAACGCTCAGGTCGGATCGTTAATATTTCATCCGTTGTTGGTGTACTTGGTAATCCAGGTCAAGCCAACTATGTGGCAGCGAAAGCAGGCGTCATTGGATTGACTAAATCAGCCGCGCGTGAATTGGCATCGCGAAACATTACGGTTAACGCGGTCGCGCCTGGTTTTATCGTCACTGATATGACCGATAAGCTGTCAGACGAAGCCAAAGATGCTCTTCTGCAGCAAATTCCTGTTGCTCGACTAGGGCAACCCGAAGATATCGCTAGAACGGTACGTTTTCTCGTTTCTGAAGAGGCTGCATATATTACTGGTCAGACGATTCACGTCGATGGTGGCATGTATATGTAATTGTAATGGCATTTTAACTTTCTTTTTGTAAACAATTCTCGTATAATACCATGGAGGAGGTGAACCGGATGTCCGATGTGTTGGATCGAGTAAAGAAGATTGTTATCGACCGTCTCGGGGCAGAAGAATCGAAAGTTAGCCTCGAAGCGTCATTTAAAGAAGATCTAGGCGCTGACTCCCTTGATGTAGTGGAGCTAGTAATGGAACTTGAAGACGAA
>JBILCE010000134.1:0-3881 GCA_044353305.1 Paenibacillus sp. | reverse complement strand
GAAGTTACTAATCTCGTATTGACCATAACCTGCCGCACCCAACCGGTCCATAATCAGCTTAAACATAGCGAGTTCCTCGTCTTCATCCGGTAAAGGGAGCTCGTTCTTATGATACAACGTATGAAAAAGCGTATTCTCTTCTACCTTCAAGCTATAGATGGAGTAATGCATTAATTCGAGCTGCAACGCCGCATCGAGCGACTGATTCATATGGGTCAACGTCTGCTTAGGCAGCCCGAACATTAAATCAATCGACAGATTGTCAAAACCTGCCCTGCGCGCATTCTCTATGCTTCGATACACATCGTCGACATTATGAATGCGACCGATACCGGCAAGAAGCTCAGAATTAAACGATTGGACACCGAAGCTAATCCGATTAATGCCGCCTTCCTTCATCGCCTGAAGCTTATCCGCATCGGTCGTTCCCGGGTTCGCCTCCATTGTAAACTCCACAACTCTCGGATCAGTTGGGAAGTAAGTCCGCACCATTCTTAAGAAACGTTCCATCTGTGCAGGCAACAACACCGTAGGCGTACCGCCACCGACGAATATCGTTTCAATCACACCCGGCGGCATTGCTTTCACGGTTTGCTCCATTTCACGTTCGAGCGCCTCTAAATAAGCGTCCACCGGCTGGCCCTTCAGCACGTAGGAGTTGAAGTCACAATAATGGCATTTGTTCGTGCAAAAAGGAATATGGATATACACCACCTTGGGTGATGCTTGAAAAACGTTCACCGCCCTCAACCCCCCATCCGATACAAAAGAGGCCCGCCCTCTTTACAGGAACGGACCCCCGCCTCATTACTCGTCAATCTGTAGCACGGCCATGAACGCTTCCTGCGGAATTTCCACACTACCAACTTGCTTCATCCGCTTCTTGCCTTCCTTCTGCTTCTCGAGCAACTTCCGCTTCCGCGAAATATCGCCGCCGTAACATTTGGCCAGAACGTTCTTGCGAAGTGCCTTAATGGTCTCACGCGAAATAATTTTCTGCCCAATTGCCGCCTGCACTGGAACCTCAAACTGCTGACGCGGAATCAGTTCCTTCAGCTTCTCGCAAATCGCTTTGCCTCTGTAGTAAGCCCGTTCACGATGAACAATGACAGACAGCGCATCGACTTGCTCGTTGTTGAGCATGATGTCCATTTTGACCAGATTTGACGCCTTGTATCCCGTAAATTCATAGTCGAAAGACGCATAACCCTTCGTCCCAGATTTCAACTGGTCAAAAAAGTCATATACGATCTCCGAAAGTGGAATATCGTAAACAAGGGTCACACGGGTCGTATCAAGATACTGCATGTCCAAGAATTCGCCCCGCTTACCTTGACACAATTCCATGATCGTACCTACAAAATCATTCGGAACAATGACCTTGGCTTTGACATAAGGCTCCTCAACCATTTCAATTCGACCGACTTCCGGATAATTCGATGGGTTGTCGATCATCAGAATATCACCGTTCGTCAGCGTAACCCGATAAACCACGCTTGGCGCGGTTGTGATGAGCGGAATGTTAAACTCACGTTCAATGCGTTCTTGAATAATTTCCATGTGTAGCAAACCAAGAAAGCCACAGCGGAAACCAAAACCGAGCGCTGTTGACGTCTCCGGCTCATATCGTAACGAAGCATCGTTTAACTCTAATTTCTCGAGGGCCTCGCGTAAATCGTTATAATCTTGAGTCTCAATTGGGTACAGCCCACAAAATACCATTGGATTAATCCGACGATAACCTGGAAGCGGTTCTGTCGCTGGATTCTTCGCATCCGTTACCGTGTCCCCAACACGCGTATCTTTAACGTTCTTGATCCCCGCGACAATAAAACCAACGTCTCCCACATTCAATTCATCGACAATTGACATGCGCGGTTTGAATGCACCGACTTCAATCACTTCAAAGGTTTTGTTAGTCGCCATAAAATGAATTTTTGAGCCCGCGCGGATCGAACCATCGATTACCCGAACGTAGACGATAACCCCTTTATAAGCATCATAATGCGAGTCGAAAATAAGCGCCTTTAACGGCTGGTCGTTATTACCTTTTGGCGAGGGAACCTTCTTGACCACTTGTTCAAGGATGTCTTTGATTCCAATGCCAGCCTTCGCAGAAGCTAATACTGCTTCACTCGCGTCGAGACCAATCACATCCTCGATTTCCTGGCGGACCCGTTCCGGTTCAGCACTTGGGAGATCGATTTTGTTAATGACCGGCAAAATTTCAAGATTGTTATCAAGGGCGAGATACACGTTCGCCAGCGTCTGGGCCTCAATCCCTTGAGCCGCATCCACGACGAGTAATGCACCCTCACAAGCAGCCAAGCTACGCGAAACTTCATAAGTGAAGTCGACGTGTCCCGGTGTATCGATTAGATTTAGCGTGTAAACTTCTCCATCATCCGCACGATATTGCAAACGAACAGCCTGCAACTTAATCGTGATCCCGCGCTCGCGCTCTAGATCCATCTGATCGAGCACTTGCTCCTGCATTTCACGGGAAGTCAGGGCGCCGGTATATTCCAATATGCGGTCGGCCAGCGTTGATTTACCGTGGTCGATATGTGCAATAATGCTGAAATTGCGAATTTTACTTTGGTCTTGTCGAATGTCCGACATGGGGCATCCTCCTGCTTTCGAAATAGCCAATACGCTACATTATAGCAGAACAATGCCTTTTCGGAAAATAACTATTCAATAACCCTTTGAAAAAAAGAAGTTACACCCTGCATCGACCCGTATGCCAGACGACGAATCGCATCACCTGTCCTGTTGCTTAACCGATTAATGAAGGATACCTGTAACGTTGCGGCCTGTTGAGGACGGCTGACGGCAGCTGGTTGCTCGGTAGCTTTAGTCGTCTTGACCGCCTGCGCAGATTGGACGGACTGCCCTGTCGTGGACTTGGTAACCTGCGTCTGTTGGGCTAGTTGTTGCGGTGTTGTCGACTTGGTAACCTGCGCCTGTTGCGCTACCTTCTGCGATGTTGTGCTCATGGTCGGAACAGATTCTACTTCACCGCGCACCGTCGAATCAACCCTTACCGCTTGACCTTTTATCTGATCGAGCCCCCTAGTTGCCACGTCCATCCCCAAAAATACGCCAAATCCAATCAACAGAAATAGTAAGATTATTTTACCAAATGTTATGCGTACCATTGCCCAGTCACCCCTTCACCGCTGGCTTCCCGCTCGGTGCGGGAGCATTTACTTTCGTGGCATTCCAATACAGATCGCGGATGACTTCAGCCAATACCTCTACCGTGCGATAGCACTCCTCAAGTGTGTTGTAGGGCCCTCCGATTTCAATGAGCACACTGTCAGAAGCAAGAGACTGATTGTATTCGGCATTTCCATCTTTTGCTGTCTTGCCCAAAATCCCTTTCGCAAGTCCCGGCTTTTTCTCATCCAAGCCTTGTTGAATTTGAGATGCAAAATGTGCGTTCTGCTCCCAGTTCGGATTTTTTTTGCCAATAACAAAGAACACTTGCGCATATGAGACACCGTTTATGGTTGTTGTCGTCCTCTGACGTATGTCGCTATCCCGATGAATATCAAAAATGAATTTGACATCAGAGTGTGTCGATATGGCTTCTGAAACTGTTTTGCTAGAGTATTTGTACGAATACGGATAATAAAAATCTTTTACCGTTGTCTTGTAGTCGGTATCAAACCATATGGTACCGATGCCATGCTGCTCCAACTTCTGTTGAAGGCGCTTGCCGACGAGGGTAATATTTTTGGTATCATCGTAGGCATCATTGGGATTTTTTTTGCCAAGCTCGGGTAAAAAGGATTCGCGATTGTGTGTATGGTAGATCATGACCTCTTTACGCCCCGCTGTTGGAGGCTTATTATTAGGCGCGCTCGCTTCCGTGC
>JBILCE010000133.1:0-3900 GCA_044353305.1 Paenibacillus sp. | reverse complement strand
ATACGGTTCGAAGTTTTTGCCTGACTCCGTCATTAATACAACGTATGCCGTTCTTGCACTTATAGCGGCAGTGATGATGTTTTTTCCCAAAAAAGGGGACGAAGAAGGGGATTTCACTAACATTCAATTTAATAAACCGTTAGCGGCCATCTTGGCAATGGTCATAGGGGTATCATCCGGAATCGTTGGTGCGGCTGGCGCATTCATTACGGTGCCAGTGATGCTAGTCGTCCTTCGCATACCGACCCGGGTTGCCATCGCTTCCTCTCTAGCTATTACATTTATCTCGTCTATCGGGTCAACAGCTGGTAAACTAATGGGCGGTCATATGCTTCTGTTACCTTCGATTGTCATGGTTGCCGCTAGTTTGATCGCATCGCCGATCGGGGCGCATATTAGCAAAAGACTTAATACGAAAGTGCTTCAATGGATTTTGGTCGCATTAATTGGCGCGACTGTCATAAAAATTTGGTTGGATATATTAAAGTAAAGGAGTCACTTATATGGCGATTTTAAAAGAACAGTCACCTGAACAAGTATTGGCACGAATGAAGGCAGGAGAGAAGCTGGTCATTCTGGATGTGCGCGAACCGGAAGAATGGATTTCTGGACATATTCCAGGAGCTATTCATATACCACTCGGACAAATTGCAAGAGCGCTTAATGAATTGGACGCCATGAAGGAAACGATCGTCGTCTGCCGTAGCGGAAACCGAAGCGGAATGGCATGCGAGTTTCTAGCGCCTATGGGCATGAAAGTTGTTAACATGATAGGCGGTATGTCCAAATGGACAGGTCCGACGAAATTAGGCAAGTAAATAATTAAATTGGGGGCTATAAAATGTCTATGATACATGTCGATCGTACATTGGAATGTGAAGGTTTGGCTTGTCCGTTGCCCGTGGTTCGTACAAAAAAAACAATGGATGAATTAAAAAAAGGTGAAGTATTAGAAGTGCGGGCAACCGATCACGGTTCGGTTGCAGATTTGAAAGGCTGGGCAAAACGGACGGGTCACCACTACATTGGACTGAAAGAAGAAAATGGTGTATATCGCCACTTTATTCGAAAATGCGATCCTTCAGAGGTCAAAGAAGAAACTAAGTTTCCGCACACGATATCGAATGAAGAATTGAAAAAAAAAATTGCCGCAGGCGAGAAAATAAACATTTTAGATGTTCGTGAGCCAGTCGAGTATGTGTTTGGCCGCATTCCAGGGGCAAAATCGATCCCGCTAGGCGAACTCGAGCAACGCGCTAATGAATTGGATCCGAATGAAGAGTATATGATCGTCTGCCGTACAGGTAATCGGAGCGATGTGGCATGCCAGACGTTGGCGGAAAAAGGGTTTATGCGACTGAAAAACGCTGTGCAAGGCATGACCGAATGGACAGGCGAAGTCGAAAAAGACTAAATGATGCGATTTATCAGGAAGAATAACTGTTGGCAAACAATAAAGTAGCAATTATCGCAAGTAATGGCGGCTTGTTTGACGCATACAAAGTGTTTAACATCGCTACAGCTGCAGATGCCTGCGGGGAAAGACTATTTTGCTGAAGGTTTTGAAACCGTGAACGTACCGACGATGCCAGAGCTCGTCAAATTGGCGCTTGAAATGGACGTTAAAATCAATGCACGCCAAATGACGATTGATCTGTTGAATTTGAAGAAAGAAGATTTCATGGACGGCATTGATGTTGGCGGCGCGGTTATATTCCTTGATTTTGCGCAAGACGCAAACGTCACATTAATGTTCTAATCGTTAAATAACTTAAATCATCTAAGGAGGTTTTCTAACTGATGTCTACTTATGGTAAAATGACGGCGCAAGAAGTTGCGAGCATAGTGTTTAACAATGAACCATTATTTATTTTGGATGTCCGTAATGAGACGGATTTCAGTGACTGGAAAATCGAAGGGGAAAGTATTCAAATTATCAATATTCCGTACTTTGATTTGCTTGATGGTGTAGATGAAGCATTAGATAAAATTCCAAATGGTGATAAAGTACTAGTTGTGTGCGCCAAAGAGGGCTCTTCAATATTTATCGCCGAACAAATTGCGGATCAAGGCCGTGATAACGTGCACTATCTTGTGGGCGGAATGAAAGCATGGAGCGAACATCTGGAACCGGTGAAAGTGGCTGATTTGACAGGCGGCGGAGAGCTGTATCAATTTGTTCGCATAGGCAAGGGCTGTTTATCTTACATGGTGCTTTCAAACGGAGAAGCGGCCATTATCGATGCAAGTCGGATGATCGCCCAATATGAGAGCTTCATGGAGGAAAAAGGTGTTAAGCTAATGCATACGATCGATACCCATCTCCATGCAGATCATATTTCTGGCGGTAGAGCGTTAGCTAATAAATACGGTGCTCGGTATCACTTACCTCCAAAGGATGCGACAGAAGTAACGTTTATATACGAAAAGCTTGAAGAAGGTAACAATATTACGGTTGGCAATGATACAATCGTCGTACAGCCGATCTATACTCCCGGCCACACGATCGGATCCACGTCGTTCATCATTGACAACAGGTATTTGTTGTCCGGGGATATTCTGTTTGTTGAATCGATCGGCCGTCCGGATTTGGCTGGATTAGCAGAAGATTGGGTTGGTGATCTGCGTGAAACGCTTTATAAACGGTATAAAGAACTCTCAGATAATCTACTCGTTTTACCCGCACACTTCGGTAAAGTGAGTGAGCTCGGTGAACGTGGTCTCGTATCCGGTAGACTCGGCAAGCTCTTCGAAGAAAATCCAGGATTGAATATCCAAGATGAAACGGAATTCCGCCGAACAGTGACGGAAAATTTGCCACCTCAACCAAATGCGTACCAAGAAATTCGACAAACGAATATGGGTAAAATCAATCCAAACGAAGCGGAGCAAAGCGAAATGGAGATCGGTCCGAACCGTTGCGCCGTTCACGATAAATGAGGTGGCTAAAACAATGAATTATGATAAATTGTTAGATGCTAAAGGATTGGCTTGCCCAATGCCGATCGTAAAAACAAAGAAAATGATTAATGAACTGGAATCCGGACAAGTATTGGAAGTACATGCGACCGATAAAGGGGCAAAGAAAGATCTTGCCGCTTGGGCCAAAAGCACAGGTAATGAATTATTGAGAGACGAAGAAGAGAACGGTGTGTTCAAATTTTGGATTAAAAAAGGGTAACGAAAGGCTGCTTCAATGAGAATGACGGTGTCATATGTCATTCTCTCTTGATTCCGAAACAATTCAGTGTGTGATAATTTGGAACTTATAAAGGAGATTAATAAGATGACACAAACAACGGAAAAAACGACAATTGTCCTGTTTAGCGGAGAGCTAGACAAAGCAATCGCCGCGTTTATTATCGCGAACGGTGCGGCAGCTTATGACCATGAGGTGACGATTTTTTTCACGTTCTGGGGATTAAACGCGTTGCGGAAGGAACAACCGGTAACGGTGAAAAAAGGGTTTTTGGAATCGATGTTTGCTAAGATGATGCCGCGCGGTGCCAGCAAGCTTGGACTGTCCAAAATGAATATGGCGGGTATGGGTCCTAAAATGATTAAACATGTGATGAAAAAGCACAATGCGCTCAGCTTGCCGCAACTAATCGAGCTTGCACAAGAGCAAGGAGTAAAGTTGGTCGCCTGCACAATGACAATGGATCTCTTAGGTTTGCAGAAGGAAGAACTGCTTGACGGTATCGAATATGGTGGCGTAGCTGCATACTTGGGTGATGCGGCGGACGCGAAAGTTAATTTGTTTATTTAAAAGTTATAGAGGGAAGCTACGCAAGTAAAGGAAGGGGCTGGTCCCTAAGTCGTCATAGATCGACTTAGGGACCAGCCCCTTAAAAATTCACTGTTAGATTGTTTACGTTGTAACGTATCACAAGTAACTAT
>JBILCE010000246.1:0-3904 GCA_044353305.1 Paenibacillus sp. | reverse complement strand
AATACTATTTAACGATAGTGCAAGGAAGACTGGCTGGGGATGGTACCATATCAGGTGCCCTTATTCGGGATGAAAGCCAGAATCGAACTGTTGTCGTTAAGCAAGAAACGGGATCTCAGGAAGAAAAGGAAGCTACAACAAAATATAGGACGATTCAACAGGGAAGGGGATACACGCTGATTGAAGTTGATCTAATCAGTGGTCGAACTCATCAAATTAGAACCCATCTCCAAAGCATTGGTCATCCTTTAGCAGGCGATATTAAATATGGTGGAAGAGCTTTGTTAGATGTGAACCATCAATTGCTTCATGCTTGGAAAATTTCGCTTCCTGATGGCAAAGTGTTTACGATTGCGCCTCCAACACTTTTCCAAACTGTATTAAAGCAAATGGATATTGCTTTGCCACGTTAATTACAATGATTAATCACATTAATTATTTTCATTTCGTCGATCTATCGCTTCAGCCATTGTTTTATCTGTTAAATGTGCATAAATTTGCGTGGTTTCTGGTGAAGCGTGACCAAGTTGTTCCTGCGTTTTATAAATGTCATTCCTAAGATAGTAATCAGTTGCGAAGGAATGACGCAATTTATGAACGGATAAATAGGGTTTACCAAAATGTTTTGCGTATTTAATAACCATTTCTTGAATGGCCCGCTTGGTCATTCTTGAACCTTCTTTGCTACCGTTAGTAGTGGCTAGAAACAATGCTTTTTCCCGTCTCGGTGGTTGATATCGAATGGACCGTAATTCCATATAGTTTACTAAATCGTTAACGGCTTCTTGGCGGAAATAGACAGGTGTTTTGAAAGTCTCATCATTCTTTCCTTTGCGGAAGACATAGATGAGTTTCTTTTTTAAATCAACATCATCCCATTCCAAATTAACGACTTCTGAAACACGCAACCCAGAATGAAGAATAAGACTAACAATGCAGATATCACGAACATAATTACGTTCAAACGCATATATCGCTTGTTTGTTGCGAGCATTATCCGCTGGGTATCCCATGCGAATATAGTCGATAAATTCAGCAATTTCTGATTCCTGCAAGAGCTTACCTTCTAATTTGGCAGCTGTATCTTTAGGTTTGTGGGTGCGTTTGATTTCCACTTTAGCCATCACGTTTCGTTTAAGCAGAGGATAAAAGTTTTCATCTTCAGCTATTTGACTTAGGTAATGAAACAGCGAGCGCAGGGAAGACAACTTACGGGAGATGGTTGTCCTCGTATTGGCTCCTTCGCGCTTCGTCATTAGAAACATTTTAAACGAATCAATACTGTCCATATGTAACTTCTCCAAATCGGTTAGCGGGATCTGTTTCATTGTTGTAGCTGAACTCAGACCTTCGGCTAGCAACCAAGATAAGAATGTATCATAATCACGAACATACTCAAGCAATGAGGATGGAGATAAGTCAGGTAATTTATAATGAATAAATTTCTCGATATACCATGGCATTGTGGGCAACTTTTTATCTAATTCTATGCGATCCTTAAGTTTAATAACATTCACAGAAAGCTCACCTCGATTTTTATCGAAAATCGTTTCTAATATATTGATATAGTATCATAATAAGTTCAACAATTATAAAAAATAAACGTCAATAACATTATTAGAGACCAATATAATAAACAGCACTCGTAAAGGAAAAGTTTATTATACATATACCATCGTGGTATTATACCACACTTTTGCACAAAACTCGTATTTTGTACATATGTACTAGTGTAAATCGAACGACCCTATCATGGACATAATCCTGGATTTTGTTTACGCAATTGTTCTGTATATATCGGATCTCTCTTTGCTAAATTATCAAAGTAACTGCTTATGATATGATTGGATGATACAGATCCATTTTGAAATTCTAGTTGGTGACCCATTTGTACATGAATATATGAATACCAAGTATCTGATTTAGGCATTTTAATCAAAACAGTTGGTAAATGTGTGACCACATCATATTTGTTATGAATGCGATTTGTCGTTCCTATTGATTTATTAAAGCAACGAACAAAACTTGCATCACCAACGCGTGGTGAACCATAAGTATAAACAATTGGATTTTTAAACGTTGAATTTACGGATAAATCAACTGCACATAACGTTGCTAAAGCTGCACCAAGTGAATGTCCAGTCACTATTAATTTTCTATAAGGTGATACTGTTTTTAAAATGTTGTGAATCTGTATACGTGCTGATTCATAAATTTCCGTAAATCCCCTATGTGTCCATCCAGAATTTGGAACCCATTTGTATTTGATTTGGCGAGCCATTGCATCGGAAATCCAATCTGATGTTGAACTAGTCCCTCTAAAAGCGACGATAACTTGCTCACTCGATTGCAAAACGAATCCGAATGATTCGGAAATGCCATCAAACGATTTTGCGCGAAATGGTCCCACTAATTGAAATCCAGCTGGGACGATAAATGATTCATCTTTTGATTCATATTGCGTATAGGTCTGACTGCAAATAGCTGCCAAAAAAATTGCCGTCTCGATTCGAAATGAATCGGTCCTCATCCCTATCGCCTCTCTCCTATATGTTCACAGTCCACATATATGACGAATACAATCGATTCATTCCGAATCCATATACGGGGTTCATCTTGAGTACAAATACTAATATGGAGGTTCTGAAAAATAAATAAATTTATTAAAAAAAGGTTCTATTGTATTTGGAATTGCTGCTGTGGTTTGTATTGGATCGGTAGGTATCTATAACTATATAGACAACAGGATTACCAGTACTGCTGTCGGTCCTTTGTATAATACAGCAATTTACGAAAACGTTGATGATCTAACAAAGGACACACAGCTCGTTTTTGAAGGTTCGCCGACAAAAAACTTAAAAGAATTTAAAGGAAAAGATAAAGATTGATTTGAGGATGGATACTCCATCAGAGAAATTAAAGTTACTAAAGTAATTAAGGATGAGACTGGCAAGAATATTAATAATAATAAAACTATCAACTTGATTGAACCCATATACACAGTTGATAACAGAATTGTACCAGGCAAAACCCTAATTGTTGCCGAAGATTATTCCCCAATTTTGGAAAGTGGGAAATACCTTTTCTTCCTGAATTGGTCCGAAGAGAAACAAGCATATTCGATTCACGCATTGTATCAAGGTAAAATCAATATTGACAATACAGATATTCAGGAAGATAAGGTTGCTATCCGTAACCCAAGCTTTAGGAAATTGAAAGAAAGTGTAATAACTAAATTGGTGAAGGAATAAAAAATAGCAAAGCACCGGTGTGAGGTGCTTTGCTATTTTTTTGAATAAATGCAACAATAGAAACTTAAAAATGTATATCCATCAGTGAATGAAATTCATATCCTTGTGCCCTCGCATCATCAATTATTCGTCCTAATGCTTCCGCATTATCTTTCGATACCGCGTGTAATAAAATAACGGCCCCTGGGTGAAGCTGCTTCATGACTTCACGATAAGCAAACTCTGCCCCTTTTTGTTTCTTCGTGTCCCAATCAAGATATGCGATTGACCAAAAAACACTTGTATATCCAGCCTCCCTGCTCTCTCGCAACACACGTTCATTGAATATGCCGCGCGGAGGCCGCAAAAACTTCATTTCCTTTTGACCCGTTAATTGTGCAACTTCAATTTTCACTTTTGCTAATTCATCACGTATCACTTCAGGTGAAAGTTGCGTCATATCAGGATGGTTCCACGAGTGGTTTCCGATCAAGTGCCCCTCCTCCACCATTCTCTTCACAAGATCAGGTTGATCCTTCACATAGTGACCGGTGACGAAGAAAATCGCAGGCACTTGCTTTATTTTAAGCACATTTAAAATTTCAGTCGTATAGCCATTTTCATATCCATTATCAAACGTTAGAAACAATTGTTTCCTCGAAGAATCCCCAATA
>JBILCE010000131.1:0-3925 GCA_044353305.1 Paenibacillus sp. | reverse complement strand
TTCGATTCAAAAAAAGCATGCTGATGGGTGTTAGCGCACCAAGGCTAATCAAGGAAAACATTAACCCTGATGTAAGGATAGAGCCTTGAGTCGATTTCATGAGTGGTAGTTCAAAGAATAAGATCCCTTGCGAACAAGAAATCGATAGCGGGATGCCAAAAAACAACCATGGAATAGACTGTTCAGGATGTTCATTTTTTAACGATTGCTCTAATTGAGTGTTTCCTACTAGTAGGGGTTGTTCTTTCAAACTAATAAGGGCTAGTCCCCCTGTGAGAACAAGACCCCATCCGAGCAATGTGAATGACTGTGAAAATCCTAGTTTGGCAACAAGGAGGGCCCCTACAGCTGGTGAAACCACTGAAGCGAGCGTATGGACAAACCCATTGCCAGCCATAAATTTACTTTGTTGAACCGGGTTAGTAGCTAACTTGGCAAGTAAAGCCAAACAGGCGGGTGACAAGAACGCGAGGACAAACCCACTAATCGAGCGAATCCACAAAAGTTGCCAAGGATCGGTTACACGTGATTGGTATAGCAGTGCGAAGCCTGCAGCAATTAGACTACCGACAATAAATCGTTTGCTCCCAAATCGATCGACCCCGTAGCCTGCTAACAAGTTACCCGGCAAGTGGGTAAGCGAGTACACCCCCATGATCAAGCCAATGAACGAAGGCGCAGCACCAATAGATATGGCAAACGGTGACAAAATGGGGTATTGGGCATGTAGATCGAAAAATGCCACAAACATAAATAAGTATAGCCAAAGAGCCGTTTTCATGGCGACACTCCCTGCTGCGTATGTAAATCGGAGACGGAAGGTGCAGCCCCGTCCAGCATGATTTTAATCCACCTTATGCAAAAAAAAGATGAATAAGAACATGGTCCTATTGTATGATAAAATAAACAACACAAAGGAGAATGATAATAGATGGAGCAATTACAAACATTACTACAAGACCGCTGGTACATTTTGATTGGAGCTATCGTCGTCTTGTTCATCGTTATGAAGGTAGTCAAAACAGTGGTGAAATGGGTTATCATTATTGCGGTCTTGGCAATCGTATTCGGTTACGGTGCCTCATATATAGGTGACATCAAATCCAAAGTGACCGACCAAGCTTTGCAAGTCATCTCTTCAGGTGGTAAGGATGCCGTCTACAAGAAGAATGAAGACGGAACGTTCACCATTACAGCGAAGAACATTACATTGGTGGGCAAACCTGGCTCGAATGATGTGAAAGTAAAGGCGTTCGGGCAGAGTGTAACATTAAAAATCGACCAAACGTTGCAAACTTTCATTGATCAAGCGAAGAAAACACAATAATGCACATGGGCCAAAGCTTGAAACCAAGGAACTGGCTTGTGTTTTGTGCTAAACTGAATCTACCAAGCGACAGGTATTCCGAGGTGAGTAGGTTTGAGAAACACCATTCGTTCTGATCAACAATCGCAACAGGAATGGCAGAAAAGAAAGCATTTTGTATTTCGGCTGAATCTGTTCTTTTTTTTCACATTCGCCTTATGCTCGGTGCTTCTTTTTCGACTGGCCCTTCTGCAGATTGTAGAATCGGAAAACTATAAAGAGCAGCTTAATCAGAAGATGAAACGTGACATTATCATTTCTCCAATTCGTGGTAACATTTATGATAATCAAGGATTTCCAATCGCTTTTACGGTTTCCGCCAAATCTATTTTTTACCGTATGGAACCTGGGCAGAAGAAAGAAGATTACATTTCTTTAGCCAACCAACTAGAGGATATTTTTGCTAAATATGGCGATTACAAGAAGACTTCGCTGCCTGCGGCTGAAATCATTAAGCTTATGGATGTCGGCATTGAAATTGATGGAAGCAAAGGGAAGGAAGCCAGTTACACCTTTCTCCCCCGTCGGATTAAAACGAATTTAACACAAACCGAAATTGCCTACATTTCAGAGCATCGAGACGAATTGAAGGGAATTGAAATAACGGAAGAAAGCACAAGGGTTTATAACCAAGTTGGCAATCAGAGCATCGCTTCACAACTTGTGGGTTATCTTCGGCCCTATTCGGTGGCAATGAATCAGAAGGCCGATTATTTAAAGGTATATAAGGATAAAGGCAGTAATGAGTTTTTGAAAGATGAATATGTTGGTTTTGATGGGCTTGAATTTATGTATCAGAATGAGCTGCGTGGTAAAAATGGAAGCAAGAGCTACCCTGTCAATTCGAGGGCAGAAATTGTTGGACAAGTTCAGCTTACCCCCCCTGTAAAAGGCTATAATCTCCAGTTGACCATAAATAAAGACGTTCAGATTGCTGCGCAGAAAGCTATAGCCGACCAAATCGCTTACATGAAAACAGCGGAGGCTAAGCAATTGCGTTATCCAGCTATGGGTAAAGAAGCGGTTGCTGGTTATGCAGTGGCTATCGAGGTTGATTCGGGTAAAGTCATTGCAATGGCGAACTATCCCGATTACGACCCGAATATTTGGACAGGAGGAATTCAACAATCTGATCTGCTCAATATTCAGTATCGTTACACAAATGGCACTATTATGGACCGTTATCCTGATTTTCAAGATGCCAAGCAACGAGCTAAGCATCCGGGGTCACTGATTTATTTGGGTTCCACAATTAAGCCTTTAACGGTTTTGGTTGGATTGAAAGAAGGTTTGTTGACCGCTAACGAATCTTATTATGATACAGGTGTATTTAAATTTGGACGAGATAGCGCAACAGAGGTAAAAAATTTCGACAGGACTGAATTTGGCACTTTACAGGCTTGGTCTGCAATTGCCCGATCCTCTAATACGTTTATGGCATCTTTGATTGGCAACCGAATGTATTTAAGCTCGAAGTATAAGACTCCGCTAGATGCAGTTAATGTTTGGGACTCCTATATGCAACAGTTTGGATTGGGTGTATTAACGGAAAGTGGGTTACCAGGTGAATTGCCCGGAATCAAAGAGTATTTCAACGAGGCGAAGAAAGGGAGCCCGCAATCGGCACTTATTTATTCTTCCTTTGGACAGCAAGGAAAGTATACGGCACTTCAGCTTGCCCAGTACTCCATGATGCTTGCGAATAAAGGACTTCGCTACAAGCCGCAATTTGTCGACAAGATCACGACTTATGACGGCGCGCCCGTCAGCGACTTTAAAGCGGAGCTACTTGGACAAGTTGAGCTCCCTGATGCGTATTGGGATGTTGCAAAAAAAGGAATGTTAGATGTTAGCGTACACGGCTACTTCGACGGCTTCCCTTACACGTTTGCACGAAAAACAGGTACTTCCCAACAATCCGTTAGCGGCCAGCTTCTGGAGAATGCCGTTTTTGTCTCCTATGCACCAGCGGATAATCCGAAATTAGCGGTTGCTGTTGTTGTTCCCGAAGGCGGCTACGGCGGATGGGGCGCCGCACCGATCGCTCGTAAAATTTATGATGCATATGATCAGCATATAGGATTAGCGGGAAAACCAAGATTACCCTAACGATCTGGTGTTAATAAGCAATCAAAACACCATTTAAAGGAGTTCAGAAATCGTATGTGCGGAATCGCCGGATTGCTCGATGCGAGCGGCAAAGAGCCATCGCGGGATGAGTTGAAGCAAATGACAGAAGTAATTGTGCATCGGGGACCGAACGACTCAGGTTTTTTTACAGAACCCGGCATTGGTCTTGGGTTTCGAAGGTTGTCCATTATCGACCTCGCAGAGGGGCATCAACCACTAGCGAATGAAGATGACACCGTCTGGATTGTTTTTAATGGTGAAATTTATAATTATCAGGCATTGCGTGAATCCCTTAAGGAGAAAGGACATGTTTTCCGAACACATAGTGATACGGAAGTCATTGTTCATTTGTATGAGGAGTATGGAGAGGCTTGCGTTAAGCATTTGCGGGGCATGTTCGGCTTCGTCATTTGGGATAGACGTAAGCGT
>JBILCE010000007.1:0-11578 GCA_044353305.1 Paenibacillus sp. | reverse complement strand
GGTTCCTTTACTTCCACAGTGAACGAATCATTGAGTGGATTATCGTCCCCATCTAGACCTTCGAGATAGGCTTTACCACCTTCGCCCATTTTTTCCCGTAGCATCTTTAAGCCTTCTGCCTTCGATACGTACTTCACGGTATCCACTTCAGGAATGTTCTGAATTGCTAGTTGCAAAACACTGATCTGATCTGGTTTTATGTTTACATCCAAAAACACACGTATTTCTACTTGCTTCTCGACCTGTGTGGCGATAAAACTCACATTGATGGCCAAAAGCATGAAGAGACCAAGGATAAACAGCGAGATCGCAATTGCGCTTACAGAAGCAAATGTCATCCATCCGTTGCGGATAACATTTCGAGCCCCTTCGCGGATATGACGGCCAAACGTTCTAATCCTCATAGCCGTATTCTCCTCTCAATTCGTCACGCGCGATCTGGCCCTTCTCAATAGCAATAACCCGTTTACGCATCGTATTGACGATTTCCTTGTTGTGAGTAGCCATGACGATCGTCGTTCCGCGATAGTTGATTTCTTCCATTAGCTTCATAATACCCATTGACGTTTCCGGATCGAGATTACCGGTTGGCTCGTCCGCAATAATGACGGAGGGGCTGTTGACGATCGCACGCGCGATGGCAACACGTTGTTGCTCACCACCAGATAACTGAGTAGGCAATGAACCAGCCTTGTCGGCCAACTTTACCATCTCAAGCACCTCGGTGGTGCGGCTTTTGATTTGTTTCTTCGGAGTCTCAATAACTTCCATAGCAAATGCAACATTCTCAAACACCGTCAGCTTCGGAAGTAACCGGAAATCTTGAAAGATGACACCTATATTGCGTCGCAAATATGGAATTTTACGTGTCTTCACCTTCTCCAGGTCAAACCCATTAACGAACAATTGCCCCTGAGTCGGACGCTCTTCGCGATAAATCATTTTCATAAACGTTGACTTGCCAGCTCCGGACGGACCAACTATATAAACGAACTCACCCGATTCCACTTTGAGTGTAATTCCACGAATGGCATGTGTACCATCGGGGTATGTTTTCCAAACATCCTTCATATCGATCAAAGCTATCACATCCTATCTATTCAAAAACTTTCCGAGTTATATGGTTCGACACGCATGGCCAAATTCCTTTGCAGATTGTGCAATTTCCAGATATTCTCGACAGTAAATTCTCAAAAATGACATGAACACAAAGACGGGAGTCGCCATATTTGGGCAAAAAAAGACCGGGTGCTTCACTTGAGATCCTTGTCTCCGTGAGAACTCCGGTTGCTTTTTTATTTCTTTTCAAGATGATCGTCAAGCCATATGGACGTAAGCTTGGTAGCTTCGGCTGAACGGGCGATCGCTTGAGCCACTTGTTCACCTGCTGTGCCACCGTACACATTCCGAGCCCCGACAACTGTTTCCGGCTGAAGCACATGATAGATTGCATCATCAAACAGGGACGAGAAGCTCACAAATTCTTCAAGTTTTAAGTCGAGCAGAAATTTTTTGTTTTGGATACAGTAGAGCACGATTTTTCCAATCACTTCATGCGCTTGGCGGAACGGTAGTCCTTTGTTAACCAAGTAGTCGGCTATGTCTGTTGCATTAGAAAAGTCCGTATTGACCGCTTGACGCATCCGGTCCGTATTCACTTTCATCGTCTCGACCATAGGAGCAAACAATTGAAGCGCACCCTGCAACGTTTTGACAGTATCGAACATACCTTCCTTGTCTTCCTGCATATCCTTATTGTAGGCAAGCGGCAACGACTTCAATACGGTTAGCATCCCTACCAGGTTGCCGTATACGCGTCCCGTCTTTCCACGAACTAGCTCAGCAACGTCTGGATTTTTCTTCTGGGGCATAATGCTACTGCCTGTACAGAACGCGTCGTCCAGTTCGACGAAGCCGAATTCGGTACTCATCCAAAGAACCATTTCCTCGCAGAAACGAGACAGGTGCATCATAATGAGTGAGGCGTTCGCTAGAAACTCAACAATAAAATCACGATCACTCACCGCATCAAGACTATTCTCATACACTCGCTCAAAGCCGAGCTGTTTAGCAACAAAGTGGCGATCAATCGCAAACGTGGTGCCCGCGAGCGCCCCTGCACCAAGCGGCAAAGTGTTGATACGTTTATAACTGTCTTGTAGCCGTTCAATATCACGTTGGAACATTGAAACATACGCCATTAAATGGTGGGCGAACAAAATGGGTTGTGCCCGCTGCAAGTGCGTGTAGCCCGGCATTACCGTCGTTTGATGCGCCTCCGCTTGCTTCAATAGCGCTTCTTGCAGCTTCTGTAGCAAACCTACGAACTCCACCACGCGGCGGCGCAAGTAGAGGTGCATGTCCGTAGCCACCTGGTCGTTTCGACTGCGTCCAGTATGTAATTTGCCACCAACCGGTCCGATCAGCTCAATCAGCGTTTTCTCGATATTCATATGAATATCCTCGTCGGATATTGCGAACTCGATCTCGCCGCGCTGAATCATTTGTTGCACACGATACAAACCATCTTTGATTTTCTCTACGTCATCCGCTGGCAAAATCCCACACTTGCCAAGCATGGTCACGTGCGCGATACTACCTTGAATATCTTCCTCGGCCAGTTCCTTGTCGAACATTATTGACGCCGTATATTCCTCAACCAATTGGTCGGTTTTCTTTGTAAATCGTCCACCCCAAAGCTTCGACACTTCCACACTCCCCTTTCATCATGCAAAAGAAACCTCCCGCTACGGCTCTTCCCACTAGCGTTACTTGCGCTTCTGCTGCTGGCTTTGTTCTACACCGGACGCAACTTTTAAACGCAAGGCGTTCAAACGAATGAAGCCTGTTGCATCATTCTGATTGTATGCCTTGCTTGGATCTGCTTCCATCGTAGCAATGTCTGGGTTGTATAAGCTAACCGGGCTCTTCACGCCAGCGCCAATGACATTTCCTTTGTAAAGCTTGAGTCGTACGGTACCTGTTACGTTCTTCTGACTTTCCGATACGAGAGCCTGAAGAGCAAGACGTTCTGGAGCATACCAGAATCCGTTATAGACTAGGGATGCGTATTTGGCAATTAAGGAATCCCTTAGGTGCATTACATCACGATCCATTGTGAGTGATTCCATTTTACGATGGGCAGTGAACAAAATGGTCCCGCCTGGGGTTTCATAAACACCGCGACTCTTCATCCCGACGAAACGATTTTCCACCATATCAACACGGCCAACGCCATGCTTACCACCCAACTCATTTAACGTTTCCATCACTTCAAGAGGTTTCAATCGCTTACCGTTTACGGCAACGCAATCTCCTTGTTCGAACTCCAACTCGATATATTCAGCTTGATTCGGTGCATCCTCTGGAGCAACACTGAGCACAAACATATCTTTGTTCGAATCGGCACTTGGATCAAACCAAGGGTCCTCCAGCATGCCACTCTCAAAGCTGATGTGTAGCAGGTTACGGTCCGTCGAATAAGGCTTCGCCGCGCTTGCCGTAACAGGAATCCCATGCTTCTCTGCGTACGCGATCATCTCAGCGCGACCTGGGAATTGCTCGCGGAATTCTTCTAAGCGCCATGGTGCGATTACGTCTAGCTCAGGTGCAAGCGCAGCAGCAGTAAGCTCAAAGCGTACTTGATCGTTTCCTTTGCCTGTGGCGCCATGCGCAATCGCAGTGGCTCCTTCTGCCCGAGCAATCTCAACCATCCGCTTTGCTATTAACGGACGCGCAATGCTCGTGCCTAGCAAATATTGACCCTCATAAAGTGCACCCGATTGAAACATTGGATAGATAAAATCTTTCGCAAACTCCTCACGCAAATCGTCGATGTACACTTTGGATGCACCTGTTTTTAACGCCTTCGCCTCTAGGCCGTCAAGCTCATCTTTTTGGCCAATGTCCGCAGTAAATGCAATAATTTCTGCATCAAATGTTTCTTTCAGCCATGTTAGTATGACTGATGTATCCAGCCCGCCTGAATATGCGAGTACAATTTTTGGCTTCGTCATCTTCGTCGTCCCCTCACCTATCTCAAAATGTCTTCTTACATCGTAGCTGCCATAATTGCCTTTTGGGCGTGAAGTCTGTTTTCCGCTTGGTCATATATGATCGAATTTGGGCCGTCAATGACGCCCTCACTCACTTCTTCACCACGGTGCGCCGGCAAGCAGTGCATAAATAAGTAGTCTTTTTTCGCGTATTTGGCCACATTCTCATCGATTTGGAAATTCGCGAAGGCAACCTCCCGCTCCTTCTGCTCTTGCTCCATCCCCATGCTTGCCCACACGTCCGTATACAAAACGTCGGCTTCTGATGCGGCTTCTTTAGCATTATCGGTCAAAATTAGCTTGCCACCGGTCTGCTCGGCTACCTCACGCGTTAATTTGACGGTTTCCGCATCGGGCTCATAGCCTTTTGGTGATGCCACTGCTACCGTCATACCAAGCTTAGCGGCGCCAATCATTAGCGAATGGGCCATATTGTTGCCGTCGCCGATGTAAGCAATCTTTAGACCTTCTAATCGTCCTTTATGCTCGAACACCGTTTGATAATCAGCAAGCGCCTGGCAAGGATGAGCATAGTCGGTTAGGCCGTTAATGACCGGAACCGTAGCACCGCGTGCGAGTTCAATCACGTTGCGGTGGGCGAACGTGCGAATCATAATACCGTCTAAGTAGCGCGACATCACTTGCGCCGTATCCCACAGCGGCTCTCCACGGCCAAGTTGAATATCATTGCGACTTAAAAACAGCGCATGTCCGCCTAGCTGGTACATCCCCACTTCGAACGAAACACGCGTACGTGTCGATGACTTCTCGAAAATCATTCCAAGCGTCTTACCTCGCAACGGCTGGTAAACCTCGCCAGCTTTCTGCTTCCGCTTAATATCGATCGCAAGGTCGATCAAATAGCGAATTTCTTCTGGAGAGTAATCCGCAAGCGCGAGAAAGTCTCTCCCTTTAAGATCGATTTTCGATTGCGTTTCTGGCATTCTCGTATTCCCCTTTCTTAACTAGCCCATCTATCAAAAGCAGGCGACCTACGGTGCCATTCATCAGGCTTCGCCAACGGCGGCAGACTGCTTAGCTAACTCGTTACAAATCACCGCAATGCCCTGATCCAATTCCTGTTGTGTGACAATCAAGTTAGGTAATAAACGAATCACATTCGGACCAGCCGATACAACAATAACGCCCTGCTTATGAATTTGTGGCAAAATGTCACTAACCGGTTTCACACATTCAATCCCCATAATCAACCCGAGTCCGCGCACTTCACGAACGAACGGGTTGCCTGCAAGCTTATCGCGAAACTGTTGAAGTGCATAAGCTCCCATCTGGGCGGCACGCTGCGGCAGTTGCTGGTCGACGATCGCTTCGACCGTCGCAATACCGGCAGCGGTCGCAATCGGCGTACCGCCGAACGTCGAGCCGTGGCTACCGGCGCTGAAGGCATCGCGAAGCTTCGCTTTGCCTAGCATCGCCCCCATCGGGAAGCCACTGCCAAGTGCCTTCGCCAACGTAATCACATCCGGTTCAATGCCGAAATGCTCGTAGGCGAACAATTTACCCGTACGGCCCATGCCGGTTTGGATTTCATC
The DNA here is from genome assembly GCA_044353305.1 of Paenibacillus sp. GTDB lineage: Bacteria > Bacillota > Bacilli > Paenibacillales > NBRC-103111 > JBILCE01. Next base: position 5,970 of record JBILCE010000007.1, on the reverse strand, counting down.
TACAATAAGCAACAAATCGTGCTCTTGGCATAGTCGAACAACTTCCTGCACGAACGCCGGATCAGCTAGAATGACGCCGCCTTCCGCCTGAACAAGTTCAAGCATGATCGCACACGTCTTGTCGCTAATATAACTGCTCAAGGCAGCCGTATCATTAAATGGCGCATACACAAACCCTTGCGGTAGTGGCAGAAACCCCTCCTGCACTTTCGGTTGCCCCGTCGCGGTCAACGTAGCGAGCGTCCGACCATGAAACGACTGCTTAAACGTAACTACCTCATATCGGTCATTACCAAGCACCTTCTGGTTATAACGCCGTGCGATCTTGATCGCCGCTTCATTGGCTTCCGCCCCACTGTTGCAAAAAAACGCCGCATCCAAACAACTATTGGCCGTCAGCAATTGAGCTAGCTTCTCCTGATTCGGAATATGGAATAAATTGCTCACATGCCATAGTTCATCCAGTTGCTTGACCAGCGCATCCTTCACCTGCTCCGGCGCATGTCCAAGTCCGGTTACAGCAATTCCACTAGCCAGATCCAGGTACTCTTTGCCTTGATCGTCCCACACGCGACTGCCTTGCCCCTTCACCAGCGTAATCGGATACCGTGCATACGTTGGAAACAACGCACTTTGCTGATTCTGTTGCTGCCCTTGCTGCAGTTCGGACATCGCTAATCCCTCCCCTTTTCATCAAAATGTAACGTTCATTCCTATGCCTTCACGACCCGCGTCCCAATGCCGTCTTCCTTCAATGCTTGACTAAGCACGGCTGGAACCGCTCCATCTACGATGATCACTTCATTCACACGACCCTGTATACATTGCACCGCCGCACGCACCTTCGGGATCATCCCACCATAAATCTCGCCGGAGGCGATCATCTCCTCAATTTGTTGCACCGTGACAACACTCATAACCTGCTTCTGGCCATCCACAGTGCGCAATATGCCTGGAACGTCCGTGACGACAATCATCCGATCGACTCCAAGATGAGATGCGACTGCACCCGCTGCGGTATCGGCATTAATGTTGTAACGTTGTCCGCCATTAACGCCAAGCCCCACAGGAGCAACAACAGGGATGTATCCCAAGTCCACAATTGCCTCCAGCAATGCCGAGTTGACATGAGTCACATCACCGACAAGGCCAACCTCATGGGCGTTCGCTACAGGTTCCGCTTCGATCAAATGACCATCCACACCGGAAAGACCAATCGCTTTTGCCCCAGATAATTGAATTTTTCGAACGATTTCTTTGTTAATCTGGCCAGATAGTACCATTTCGACTACATCGAGCACCTTCTCGTTCGTCTTCCGTAGTCCTCCGACAAACTCAGTTTCAATCCCTAATTTATCAAGTGTGCCTGAAATCGCTGGGCCACCACCGTGTACGATTACTGGAATAAGTCCCTCTTCCTGCAGCTTGCGCAAATCGTCAAAGAACGAATCGGGAAGCGCGGCCAGTGTGCTCCCCCCGCATTTCATAACAAAACAAGTTGCTTTCATCGTTGTCTCCTTTAGCCCATACCAGCTTACGTCCGGTAAGCCGCGTTGATGCGCACATAATCATAAGTCAGGTCGCAGCCCCATGCGGTCGCAGTCTCTGTCCCCATATGTAAATTTACATAAATATGCACAAAATCTCCCTGCAAATACGCAAGTGCCTTTTCCTCATCAAATCGAATCGGTCTAGATTGTTCCAACGTCACAATATCACCGAGTCGAATGTCGACCGTTTCTGTGTTGACGGGTTGACCCGCACGTCCCACTGCCGCGATAATACGGCCCCAGTTCGCATCTGCACCGAAGCATGCTGACTTCACCAAGCTCGAGCCGATAATCGTCTTAGCAATCGCTCGTGCTGCTTCCACAGTCTGTGCCCCGCAAACCGTCACCTCGATTAGCTTCGTCGCACCTTCACCATCACGCGCAATCGCTTTTGCAAGGTACTCACCCACATAACGGAAACCGGCTGCGAATGCCTCCCAATCGGGATGCGCTGGTGTCAACTTCGTTGTTGACCCAAGACCACTTGCCATTACGACGACCATATCATTCGTACTAGTGTCACCATCGACCGTAATCATATTGAAAGTGGAATCCGTTACACCATTCAAAAGTTGTTGCAATAGAGCAGGCTCAATGTTCGCATCGGTTGTAATAAACCCGAGCATCGTCGCCATATTCGGGTGGATCATGCCAGATCCTTTCGCCGCCCCGGCGATATGTACCGTTTGACCGTCTATCGTAAGGCTCACGCAGGTCACTTTTCTGACTAAATCTGTCGTTAAAATCGCCTGCGAAAACTGCTCCGAACCCTGTTCCCCACCTTCTACCCGATCCGGCAGACGGCTAATCCCTGCCGTTACCTTATGCATGGGCAATAACTCGCCAATAACGCCGGTAGACGTCACGCCAACGAGATGCTCCGCCAAGCCAAAAGCCCGCGCAGCTTCGGCCTGCATCGTGCGCGCATCATCTTCGCCTTGCTTGCCTGTGCATGCATTGGCGTTGCCGCTGTTGACTAGCATCGCTTGTAGCTTACCTTCGACTGCGATTGCCTCCCGTGTTACTTTCAGGGGAGCCGCCTGAAACGCGTTAAGTGTATACACACCAGCCGCCGATGCAGGCACATCACAGACGATGATACCAAGATCATTGCGCTCCGTCTTTTTTAACCCACAATGTAGACCGCCCGCGCGAAAACCTTTAGGAGTCGTTATACCACCATCCGGTATAATCTTAAATTGTTCCATTAGTCCATCATCCGTCCTTTATATAGTCCGAAATAAACAAGTTCTTATGGATAAACGGGTGCTAGTAGGAGGCCCGTCGCTTCATCCCAGCCCATCATCAGATTCAAATTCTGAATCGCTTGACCGGCGGCACCTTTGACCAAATTATCGATAACCGAGACGATCGTCAGACGATTCGTTCGAGAATCCACGGAGAATCCGATATCACAATAGTTGGACCCCCATACTTCTTTGGTGGCTGGCCACTTGCCTTGATCGCGAATACGAACATACCGTCGAGCTGCATAATAGTCTCGATAAAGTGCGATTAAGTCAGCATCGGTATAAGAACCATTCAATGAGCCGTACATCGTACACATAATCCCTCGTGTCATCGGCACGAGATGCGTTGTAAACGTAACCGTAACAGGTTGACCCACAACCCGGGTTAGGGTTTGCTCAATTTCCGGTGTATGTTGGTGTTTATTTATTTTATATGCAGTAAAATTCTCATTCGTCTCCGAGTAATGAGTGCTCATACTTAGCCCTCGACCTGCACCTGATACGCCCGACTTTGCGTCGATGATGATCGACGAAAGATCAAGCACCCCCGCCTGTACAGCAGGAATCAAACCAAGAAGCGTCGCCGTCGGATAGCAACCCGGGTTCGAGATAAACGTAGCGCCCCGGTATTCATCGCTAAACACTTCCGCTAGACCATAAACCGCACTTGCCAGCAAACTCGCATCAGCGGGCTTGTGCTTATACCACTGCTCATAAATAGTGCCATCCTTTAACCGAAAATCTCCGGATAAATCAATGACTTTCAACCCTGCGGTAAGCAACTGAGGTACAAGCTCTGCACTGACCCCATGCGGGGTAGCCGCAAATACAACATCAGCCTTACTCTTAATCAAGTCCACATCTAGCGGATCTAGTAAATGATCGACCAACTCTCGCAAATGCGGATATCCCTGAGTAAAAGGGACACCAGAAGTCGATGACGAAACCACTGATGTAATCTCCACATGCGGATGCCCAAGCAAAAGTCGAACAAGTTCCACCCCACCATATCCGGTTGAGCCGATAATGGCGGCTCTTATTTTCTGCACCATAATATCTAGTTCCCTCCCCAATCCGTTCCAAAAATGATATGAATGATTATACATCTGATAGCATAATAATTCAATCTATACTATTATTCATCTGCTTTTTTAATTTGCTTACGTAAATAGGAATCAATTAGAAAATCAATGTCTCCATCCATAACTGCGCCAATATTTCCCGTTTCCGCACTTGTCCGATGGTCCTTTACCATACTGTATGGGTGAAACACGTACGATCGAATTTGACTGCCCCATGCAATATCTGACTGCTCGCCAGCGATTTCAGCCAACTGCTTCTCTTGTTCGGCAATTTTCAACTCATAGAGCTTCGACTTCAACATCTTCATCGCACGATCTCGGTTTGAGATCTGGGACCTCTCGGTTTGGCAGGCAACGACAATACCTGTTGGGATGTGCGTCAATCGAACGGCCGAATCCGTCTTGTTAATATGCTGTCCGCCCGCGCCACTTGAACGATACGTGTCTGTCTTGATATCCTCGGAACGAATTTCTATTTCAATATCGTCCTCAATTTCCGGCATAACATGGCATGAAACGAATGATGTATGGCGACGACCCGAAGCATCAAAAGGTGAAATTCGAACTAGACGATGCACTCCTTTTTCCGCTTTCAAATACCCATAGGCATTGAACCCTTTAATCAACAGCGTAACGCTTTTCACACCCGCTTCGTCGCCCGGTAAATAGTCGAGCACTTCGACTTTGAAGTCACTCTTCTTCTCAGCCCAGCGACGGTACATACGAAGGAGCATCTCCGCCCAATCTTGGGACTCTGTACCACCTGCTCCGGGGTGTAGCTCGAGGATCGCATTTAACTTGTCATAGGGCTGGTTTAGCAGTAACTGTAGCTCAAATTGCTCCAACCTATGCGTAAGCAAGGCAGTCCCCTTCTCTATGTCCACAACCATACTTTCATCTTGCTCTTCCTCAGCTAACTCTAGTAAAACAGTCAAATCGTCATACTCTGTCTGCAGGCTATTGAAACTATCCACAACTGATTTAACAGCATTCAGTTCTGCAATAACCTTTTGGGCACGGTCGTTTTGATCCCAGAAATCGGGGGCCGCCATTCTTTCTTCATAATCGGCAATTTGTTCTAATTTGTAATCGAGGTCAAAGAGACCCCCTAAGTTCCGTTAATCGTTTCGCCGCTTCGCGAAGGTCCTGCTTAATTTCGATGTCTATCATCGTCAACACTCCTGTTCGCTAATAAGACAGACAGACGGACGAAGCACCCTCTCAGCGCCCCGCCCGGTCATCTTATGCATTATTGTGAAGGACTTGCGTCCAAATAAGACGTTTTTCTGATTTATTGCCCATGACATTGCTTATATTTTTTCCCGCTACCGCAAGGGCACGGGTCATTCCGGCCAACCCGTTCGATCGCTTTTACCGGCTTCTTTGGCAACGCCTCGCCGCTTGGGTCAACAGCTTGACCTTCCGCTACTGCTTCGCGTTGTAAGTTTGTCTCGACATGCGCCTTCATGATATAAGTCGCCACTTCCTCTTGGATCGACTCAATCATCTCTTGGAACATTTCAAACCCTTCAAATTGATACTCTCGAAGCGGATCTGTTCCACCGTAAGCTCGCAGATGAATACCTTGACGAAGTTGATCCATCGCATCAATATGGTCCATCCACTTACTGTCTACCGCACGAAGTACGACAACCTTCTCGAACTCACGCATAAACGGAGCCCCAATTGCTTCCTCCCGCTCCTCGTAAACCTTAGTGACAAGCGCCTGAATATATTCAACAATCTCTTCCTGTTCTTTGCCCCACAAATCATCACGATCGATATGCGACGTTTCAGGTAGGAACGTCCCATTGGCATAGTCGACAATTGCCTGCAAATCCCACTCTTCCGGCACCTGTTCACTCGGTGTATGAGCTTTGACGATTCGCTCGACGACCGGCATGATCAATCCTAATGCGACTTCGCGAATATTTTCTGCCTCTAGAACCTCGCGACGTTGCTTATAGATGATGTTCCGCTGCTGATTCATCACATCATCGTACTGAAGAACGATCTTCCGCACATCAAAATTGCTTCCTTCCACTCTCTTCTGCGCGGATTCAATCGCTTTGGTGATAAGTCTGCTTT
>JBILCE010000130.1:0-3941 GCA_044353305.1 Paenibacillus sp. | reverse complement strand
GCTATGAACGAGCAAATTGAGGAAAAAAAGGGCAATTCCATGCCGACGACGTATGATCCGAAGGAAGCAGAGCAAAAATGGTATACGTACTGGCTAGAAGGCGGATATTTTCAGGCTGGACATCGCAAAGACGCGGAGACATATACGATTGTGATTCCACCACCGAATGTGACGGGCATGCTACATATTGGTCATGCGTTAGATTTCACATTGCAGGATATTATGGTTCGCGCGAAGCGGATGCAAGGGTTTGACGCGCTTTGGTTGCCGGGAACGGACCATGCGGGGATTGCTACGCAGACCAAAGTAGAACAGAAACTTAGAGAGCAGGGTATATCGCGCTATGACTTAGGTCGGGAAGCATTCTTAGAGAAAGTCTGGGAATGGAAAGAGCAATATGCCGGAACGATTCGCGACCAGTGGGCGAAGATGGGCTTCTCGCTCGACTATACGCGGGAGCGTTTTACCCTCGATGAGGGGCTTTCGGATGCGGTCAAGGAAGTGTTCGTGAAGCTCTATGAAAAAGGTTTAATCTATCGTGGTAAGCGGATCATTAATTGGGACCCAGCCGCCCGCACAGCGCTATCTGATATTGAAGTGGAATACAAAGAGGTGCAGGGCAACTTGTACCATCTGCGTTATCCACTGGCAGACGGAAGCGGCTCCATTGTGGTGGCTACCACGCGTCCGGAGACGATGCTTGGCGACACAGCTGTAGCTGTTCATCCGGAAGATGAGCGATACCAGCATATGATTGGCAAAATGCTCATCTTGCCACTGATTGGTCGAGAAATTCCGGTCATTGCCGATGCCTATGTAGAAAAAGAATTCGGTTCGGGTGCGGTAAAAATTACGCCTGCTCACGATCCGAATGACTTTGAAGTCGGTGCTCGCCACGATTTGCCGCAAATCTTGGTGATGGACGAGACCGGGACGATGAATGAAAATGCCGGTCGATATAACGGTATGGATCGTTTTGCGTGCCGGAAGCAATTAGTCGCTGACCTGCAGGAGCTTGGATTACTCGTTAAGATCGAAGAGCATGTTCACCAAGTTGGTCATAGCGAACGAAGCGGCGCGATCATTGAACCGTATCTGTCGACCCAGTGGTTTGTGTCCATGCAGCCGCTTGCTAAGACGGCCATTGATGCACAAAAGTCGGGTGATGGGGTTCGATTCGTTCCAGATCGGTTTGAAAAAATATATTTAAATTGGATTGAAAATGTTCGTGATTGGTGTATTTCTCGTCAATTGTGGTGGGGTCATCGTGTTCCAGCTTGGCATTGTCAGAGCTGTGGTGAAGTGCATGTGTCAAGGACACCAATTGAGCAATGCGTAAAATGCGAAAGCATCCATTTGAAACAAGACGAAGACGTATTGGACACATGGTTTAGCTCCGCACTATGGCCGTTCTCAACGCTTGGTTGGCCGGAGCAGACGGAAGATCTGAAACGCTTCTATCCGACGAATGTGCTTGTTACCGGATACGATATCATTTACTTCTGGGTTGCCCGGATGATTTTCACAGCACTTGAATTTACCGGTCAAAAGCCGTTTAATGATGTGCTCATCCATGGACTTGTCCGCGATGCAGAAGGCCGCAAAATGTCGAAGTCGCTTGGCAACGGTGTTGATCCGCTTGAAGTGATCGAGAAATATGGCGCCGACGCGATGCGATATATGCTGTCGACAACGAGCACGCCTGGACAAGATCTACGCTTCCGTTGGGAGCGGGTAGAGCAGACGCGCAATTTTGCTAATAAGATCTGGAACGCTTCGCGATTTGCTTTGATGAACGTAGAAGACATCTCGTTTGCAGATGTTCACCTAAATGGCAAACTTGGAACGGCTGACCGTTGGATTTTGCATCGACTCAATGAAACCGTTCTTGACGTTACACGCTTGATCGATCAATATGAGTTCGGCGAAACCGGACGTGTACTTTATAACTTTATTTGGGACGACCTGTGCGACTGGTATATCGAATTTAGCAAGTTGTCGCTATACGGTACCGATGCAGAAGCAAAGCGGAACACCCAATGCGTACTTGTCTATGTGCTCGATCAGACTTTGCGCCTTTTACACCCATTCATGCCTTTCCTGACCGAGGAAATATGGCAACATCTGCCACATGAAGGGGATTCGATTTCATTGGCCGCGTGGCCGACGTTCGCATCACACCTGGAAGCGCCGCAAGCAGCCCGTGATATGGAGTTGTTGATGGAGGCGATTCGTGCTGTTCGTAACATTCGGGCAGAAGTGAATGTGCCGATGAGCAAGAAAATTGAGCTGTTGATTAAGCCGACCGGTGATGGCGATCAGACCGTTCTGTCGCGCAATGAGGACTACGTGAAACGCTTCTGTAATACGTCGCTTCTTGAAATTCGGACGGATTTGACCGCGCCTGACAAAGCGATGACGGCCATCATTACCGGTGCCGAGCTTTACTTGCCGCTAGCTGGATTGATTGATATCAAGCAAGAAATCGCTCGTTTGGAGAAGGAATTAATGACACTTCATGCCGAAGTCGAGCGAATTGAGAAAAAACTCGGCAATGAAGGTTTCGTGGCGAAAGCACCAGCTAAAGTTATTGAAGAAGAAAAGGCGAAACTGGCCGACTATGCGGATAAACGTGACAAAGTAAAGGCACGAATTAATGAGCTAGAGGGGTGACGAATATGACCTTTCAGACGTATACGGAAGCGGTCGATTGGATTACGTCGCGCATTTCGCACGGGATTAAACCAGGATTGACGAGAATGCAGGTGATGCTGGAGAAGCTCGGTCATCCGGAGCGGCGGCTGAAATTCATTCATGTGGCAGGAACGAATGGCAAAGGCTCGACGTGTGCGTTCTTAACAAGTGCTTTGCGACGCGCCGGTTACGATGTCGGTACGTTCACCTCGCCATATATCATGACCTTTAACAGCCGGATGCGTTATAACGGGGAGAACATTTCGGACGATGAGCTCGTTCGACTTTGTAATCAGCTCGCCCCGCTCGTTGAAGAATTGGAAGCTTCTGAATCAGGAGCACCAACAATGTTCGAGGTATCAACCGTGCTAGCCATTCTCTATTATGCAACAGTTACATACCCTGATTACGTTGTATGGGAAACGGGTCTCGGAGGTCGACTCGATTCAACGAATGTGGTCTCCCCAGTCCTTTCCGTCATTACGAATGTGGGCCATGACCATATGGACATCCTAGGTAATACGTTAGAAAAGATTATGTTTGAGAAAGCCGGCATCATTAAGCCAGGAGTTCCCGTCGTCAGCGCAGTGGAGCAACCAGATTCAATTGCCGTTTTAGAGCAGGTGGCTCGCGATCGTAAGAGCTCGTTATATTTGCTGGGTCGACAGTTTGCGTTTCAACCGTTAGCGTCTTCTTTGAATGAACAAAGCTTTGATTTTTCTGGACCGTTCAGACCCATTCCGCACATTTCCATCACCATGAATGGCTTCCACCAGTGTAAAAATGCAGCTGTCGCGCTAATGGCGATCGAGGTACTTCGTCAGTATTATGCGCTGGTGATCGACGATGAAGATTTGTATGCAGCGTTTCGCGAAACCGCATGGGAAGGACGGCTTGAACTTCTTCCTGGCGAACCGCCTATTTTGCTAGACGGGGCCCACAATCCCGAGGGAGCAGAAACATTAGCAAGGGCATTGCGAGACACTTATCGTTATAAGAAATTACATCTCCTAATCGGGATGCTTTCCACGAAGCATCATACGAGCTATTTGAAGCATATACTGCCAGTAGTGGATACACTGATTGTGACCGAGCCTGATTTCCACAAAAAGCTAGACGCTTCTCAGCTTGCTGATATCGCAGAAGAGCACCGTAGCTTGATGAAATCGGAAGTTCAGGTGGTTACGATTCCCGATTGGAAGGAAGCGCTTGAGCAGCTCAAACAGATCACGGAACCAGATGATCTT
>JBILCE010000006.1:0-11601 GCA_044353305.1 Paenibacillus sp. | reverse complement strand
GTGTGTTCGCTGACTTCAGCAGGACGAACGCAAGGTCGACCATAGGCATTTCTTTAGCTTTTTCAGGGGCAATTTTTAACTGGTACTGGCTGCTCACCTTAGGTTCACATCCTTCTTAAAAACGTAGCCAAGCTACGATTTAGGTATAGGTCAAGAATAGTAAACCTTATTTCCAGTAAAAAAGCAACCACCTGCATTTTTGTTCCAAAAAAGAATGAAGCGAAGGTCTCCCCTCGCTCACGACTGTACCCGCTTTTCGATGGCGATCGGCCACTCACCACCTTGAAGCCAGCAATCGAGGACTTCTCAAGCCCTCCATCTATCGTATGTGAGAATTTTGATACTGACACGGATGAATGTGCATTTTCCGTTAAAGGGGCGTCCATCTAATGCGGGACAACCTCGGGATTCATAGGATAGCGCATTGGTGTTACCTGATTCGTCGGGGTGTCGGGATGGCGGAAAACGGAATGGGAGAAGGGTAATCGATGGTCAAATCCGGACCGAATTCGTTGCGGTATTATCCGAATGTGGCGAGCATAAAAGCCCCAGAAGCCTGGAAACATTCCACGGGCCAGCGGGTTCGCGTCGGGATCATCGATACAGGAATCGACATTCGGCATCCTGATCTGCGCCGCTCAATAGCTGGCGGAATTAACCTTCTATACCCACAAATGCCGCCTTATGACGATAACGGCCATGGCACTCACATTGCCGGTACCATTGCGGCATCAAGTGAGGGGAGGGGTGCAAGGGGCATTGCCCCGGGAGTATTACTCTATGCAATAAAAGCGTTTGACTCCAACGGAACGGCTTATGTCTCGGATATTGTGTCTGGTATTGATTGGTGCGTACGGCATCGTATTACCATCATCAACATGAGTTTTGGACTTCATACGCGTAGCCGAGCCCTTGAGGAAGCGATTCACCGAGCTCATCGGGCGGGTGCCATCATCGTCGCATCTTCCGGGAACGATGGACGCCGCAGCATCGATTATCCGGGTCGCTATCCAGAAGTAATCTCGGTCGGTGCGACAAATCGCTCTGGTGAGATCGCGGCATTCAGCAACAAAAGTCGGCGCATAGACATCTATGCTCCAGGTGAAAATATCCGCTCAACTTGGCCACATGGTAGATACGGACAGTTAAATGGAACTTCGATGGCAACCTCACACGTTTCCGGCGTCGTTGCCCTTATGCTTGCTGTCAAGCCCCGACTACGGTCTAACGAAATTCGTAACATACTGCAGAAAAGCGCTACTCCGCTTCGAACACGAAATTCACGATTCAGACGATTTGGTATTGTGCAAGCAGAACGGGCTGTTTTACTTGCCATTCGTGGGTATACAGATAATGCAAAGCGTAAAATGCCGAAATAATTGCGTTAGTGTAGTGTGCGAGCAGTTAGCTTCAATTCAAAAAAACCTGACGACTGACCGTCTACCATCAACTCGTAAGACCAAGAAGCATGTCCGCCCGCATCTGACCATTGAACGATGATCTCTGACGTCCGTGTCTCGAGTTCAATTCGCCCCTGTGGCAATGCATACCAGCCATGCTTGTTCATTCCGGCTACAAACATCATTTCCGACTCCATATCCCCACGACGCAAGATACGAATTTCATCCTGTTGAATTCGGACGGTCGCACTTATGCGACCAATTCCGCCTTCTGTCTCAAGGTAACGTATAAAGTAAGCGTTACCCTTCACATACATATCAGCTTGAATGTTCTGAGTAACTGTTTGACCATCAGAACGACTTTCGATGCAGAGCATCATGGCTTGCCCATTAGTCGACATTATTTCACAAGACCCAGCAAAATTTCACGGATCAGCTTCGATGCTACGATCTGTGTTTGTTCGCTGTGATCGTACACGGGTGCAACTTCAACAACGTCGGCGCCAACGATTTTCACATCTGAAGCTGCCAACGCATGAATCGTTGCGAGTAGCTCCTTCGAAGTGATGCCGCCCGCTTCAGCTGTACCTGTGCCCGGCGCTGCAGACGGATCGAGTACATCGATGTCAATCGTCAAGTAAACCGGACGACCAGCAAGTTGCGGAAGCACGCTTTTCAACGGTTCAAGCACCTCGAACGGGAAAAGGTTCAAGTTATGCCGCGCATAGTGAAACTCCTCACGAGTACCTGAACGGATGCCGAACTGGTAAACATTTTTCCCGCCAATAAGTTCCGCTGCTTTACGTATAGGAGTAGAATGCGACAATGGCTCCCCCTCGTACTGCTCGCGCAAATCGGCATGGGCATCAATGTGGATGATCGCTAAATCCGGATACTTTGCATAAACCTCACGAATGACAGGCCACGAAACCAAATGCTCACCGCCTAGACCGATGGGGAATTTCTGATCGGCAAGCAAACCACGTACGTAGTCACCAATCATGTCTAGGCTTCGCGCCGCATTGCCAAACGGCAACGGCAAATCACCCGCGTCGAAGTAAGTAATATCTTCAAGACTTTTGTCTAAATAAGGGCTATATTCTTCCAATCCAATCGACACTTCGCGGATCCGGGTTGGACCGAAGCGCGATCCAGGGCGAAAACTGACGGTGTAATCCATCGGCATGCCGTAAATAACCGCCTTCGAAGCCGCATAATCGGACGAACTGGCAATAAACACGTTGCCAGAGTAAGCATCACTGAAACGCATGGGGAGATCCTCCTCTAGGTTGCTATTCTTTCACAAGGTCTGCCACGAAACGAGGCAGGACGAATGCCGCTTTATGCAGCTGTGGTGTATAATACTTGGTCGGGAAGTCAGGAATTTGGGACTCCTCTACTTTCAGAGGATCATGGACCTTACTACCCATAGTGAACGTCCATAGCCCGCTAGGGTAAGTAGGAATATTTGCAATATAAACGCGAACGATTGGGAAAATTTCACGAACATCACGATTCACATTTTGAATAAGATCCGCCTTAAACCAAGGGTTATCCGTCTGCGCAACAAAAATACCGTCTTCCTTCAGAGCATCATAGATGCCTTGATAGAAGCCCTTCGTGAACAACTCAACTGCCGGTCCAACCGGTTCCGTCGAGTCAACCATGATCACGTCATACGTTTGTTTGTGGTCATGAATATGCATATACCCATCATTTACGATCACTTCAACACGCGGATTATCGAGTTCACATGCAATTTCAGGCAAAAACTTCTTTGAATACTCAATTACCTTGCCATCGATATCGACCAAAACCGCTTTTTTCACCTTCGGATGCTTCATTACCTCTCGAATGACACCGCCATCACCGCCGCCAACAACCAGCACATTCTCCGGATTTGGATGCGTTACAAGCGCCGGGTGCGCAACCATCTCATGGTAAACAAACTCATCTTTCACTGTTGTCATAACCATACCGTCTAGCACGAGCATGTTCCCGAATTCCTCGGTTTCGACCATCGCAAGGTCTTGAAAATCTGTTTTCTCCGTAACTAGGGTTTGACGTATTTTCGCTGTAATTCCGTATGATTCCGTCTGCTTCTCTGTGTACCACAATTCCATTAGGATCGCCTCTTTCTCGTTCTTGCCGTCTATCATTCGGCTGGCTATGTGCGTAGTGTACCATAACCCGTCCGACAGTTCGGTTAATTTCATGTAAATATACCATTTGTATTATAATTTATTGCCCCAAAATTGCAAGATTTACAATTCTTAAGTTACTTGTTTTGGTTAAAAATGGTTCGCTTTCCTTGAATACAAAACGGCATCCTTTTCCATAATGAAAAATACAGAGAAAAGAGGTGCTGGACGTGCAGGATGCCCATAAAAAGACACGCTGGTCCAAAAAAAGAACAAAGTGGACATGGTTTGGACGCACGGTGTCATTATTTTTGTCCTTGTTTATGCTGTTCGCGATCGGTTCGATCGTCGCTTTGTTGATGCTCCGTAGCCAGTCGCTACCTGCCTCGTCCAACACACAGAGGACGGACATACTTGATGTGCACGGACAAGTAATTGATTCCTTCCAAAACGGCCAAAATCGCGAACCCGTCTCGCTTAACCAAATCTCTCCATGGCTGATTAAGGCCACATTGGCGATCGAGGATCACCGTTTCTATTCCCATGTGGGGTTTGATCCCACAGGTGTCGCCCGAGCCGTCACTACGAATATTAAAGCCATGTCGATGGAGCAAGGAGCAAGTACCATTACCCAACAGTTGGCACGCAACCTATATCTGAACCATGAGCGGACATGGTCACGCAAATTGAAAGAGGCCTTATACACAATCCAATTGGAATTACATCTGAGCAAGGACGAAATTTTGGAGCAATATTTGAATCAAATTTACTATGGTTTTTCTACTTATGGGATTGAAGCTGCCTCTCAAATGTATTTCGGTAAATCGGCCAAAGACTTGTCGTTGGCTGAAAGTGCGTTGTTAGCTGGCGTCCCGAAAGGACCAAAATATTATTCCCCTTATTTAAACATGGAAAATGCGATGGATCGTCAGAAATTGGTGCTTGACGCCATGGTCTGCCACGGTGACATCACCCAAGCACAAGCCGATCGGGCAGAGATGGCATCACTTGCGATTCAGCCAAGAGGGGAAAAGAAGGAGGCCATTGCTCCTTATTTTCGCGATTATGTACATGCTCTTGCTGCAGAGAAACTTGGAGTGACAGAGGACGCGTTCGCTGTCGGAGGTTATCGCGTATACACAACACTGGATTCTCGTATGCAAAAGGTGGCCGAAGAAACGCTTGCCTCGCAACTCAATCAGAATGACGACCTCCAGGCGGCTCTAATCGCAATTGATCCGCGGTCTGGTCATGTGAAAGCTATGGTCGGAGGCAAACGATATGACGTCAATCAGTTCAACCGCGTGTTTGCATCTAACCGTCAACCCGGTTCAACCTTTAAGCCATTCGTTTATTTAGCCGCACTAGAACGTGGATTCACGGCCTTGACTAAGTATCGCAGTGAACCAACAACGTTTACCTACGATAATGGACGACAGACTTACACACCAAGCAACTTTGGGGGTAAGTATTTTGGAGCCATCGACATGCGCGAGGCAATTGCGCGTTCGGATAACATGTTTGCTGTGCATACGGCTCTAGATGTTGGGCCTGATCAAGTCGTTCAACTCGCACAGCGAATGGGGGTAACAAGTCCCTTGCAGCCCCTGCCCGCCCTAGCGCTTGGAGCTTTTCCAGTCAGTCCGTTTGAGATGGCAACGGCATATGGAATTTTGGCCAATAAGGGGGTTAGGGTCGAGTCGAGTGCGATTCTGCGTATTGAGACAATGTCGGGGAAGACGGTGTATACAGCGAATCTACAAGAAGAGCAGGTCATTGATCCCGCTCATGCTTATGTGTTAACAAACTTGATGCAAAGTGTATTCGATGATGATGTGGGTACAGGTCACCGGGTGTCCGAACGGATTAAGCGGCCTGTCGCAGGCAAGACTGGGTCAACCGATACCGACGCTTGGTTAGTCGGATTTACCCCCCAACTATCAGTCGCTGTTTGGGTGGGGCATGATCGTGACGAGAAGATCAGCGCAGTAGAATCATATAAGGCTGCACCCATTTTTGCAGGCTTTCTGGAGGGGGCGCTCGAACCTGTACCACCTATGAACTTCGACATGCCAGATAGCGTGCAAAATGTGTACATCGACACCGTTACAGGAAAGCTTGCTAATGAAGCGTGCCCCCATGCGCGGATGGAAGCCTTCGTGCAAGGGACAGCTCCGACGGAATACTGCGCCGAATCAAATAGCAATAACAAAGAAAATAAGGTGAAATCTGATCGCTCTTGGTGGAACGACCTCAAACGCTGGTGGAACAGTTGACGATTGTATTACAATAAGGGAACAACGTTTAACTCCGACCCGTCTAAAGGAGATTGCTCCCATGAAAGCGATGATTCATCAGACAATTGAACAAAACGCCGACACCCTCAAGCAAATCGCTACTTTTATCGCTGAACATCCAGAATTGGGAAACGAAGAATACATGGCTTCGGCAAGATTGATCGAGGCATTAGAATCGTTCGGCTTTAAAGTGACCCCTCGTTTGCTTGGGTTAGAGACAGCATTCCTTGGCGTTTACGAATCAGGGAAGCCTGGTCCCGTTGTTGCCTTTTTGTGCGAATATGATGCGTTGCCCGATCTGGGGCATGCTTGTGGTCATCACCTCATTTGTACAATGAGCTTGGCGGCCGCTGTAGGTCTGAAAGCTGTAATCGACCAAGTCGGTGGAACTATACGCGTCTATGGTACGCCCGCGGAAGAGACAAAAGGGGCTAAAGTGCCAATGGCGGAAGCAGGCTTATTCGACGACGTATCGTTTGCGATGATGGCCCACCCCTACTACCAGTATGAACAATCGGGTAGCTCTCTTGCCATGGATGCACTGCAATTTGAATTCCGTGGAAAAGCCGCCCATGCAGCAGCCAGTCCCCATGAAGGTGTGAATGCGCTTGATGCGGTATTGCTGTTGTTTCAATCGATTGGAATGCTCCGTCAGCAGCTAGAGAGCCATGTACGAATCCATGGCATTATTACCGAAGGTGGGAAGGCCGCGAACATTATTCCTGAGCACGCCGTTGCACAATTTTATGTGCGGGCAGCAACTCGACCACAGACCGACGAAGTGGTCGCTAAAGTGAAGCGTTGCGCAGAAGGTGCGGCATTGCAAACAGGGTGTAACCTAACCATTTCGAATTATGAGTATTCCTACGATGACCTTGTAACAAACCAAACCCTATCAGATTTGTTTAACACGAATTTATTCGAAATGGGCATTCCACGTGAAGAACTGCATGAGTCGCTCGATCACGGCTCACTCGACCTTGGCAACGTATCAAGACGTTGTCCATCGATTCATCCATTTATGAAAATAATCGACCAACGCTTTCAGCTCCACACTCCCGAATTTCGGGACCTTTCCATGCAAGATCGTGCGCTAGATGCTATGCTGCTCACTGGCAAAGTACTCGCCTCTACCGCCTACGATGTCATGTGTGATCCCGTCAAACTCCGTAAAATCCGCGAGGAATTCGAACGCACAACGGCCCGGCGATGAAATGCCGACCTTTTTTAAGGTCATATGAATGAACCCCATAACTAAATGCTTGGCTACATATAATAAGGGCTCCTCAGCACTAAAAGCTGTTAGGAGCCCTTTACATTTAAGAAGGACGTTGCAACAGTTGAACGTCTTCCATCTTGATAGCCATATTGGTGTCAATAAATGTATATCGAGAATCTAGTGTATTAAATTTGCATCAAGGGGCTCAGCCCAGAGCTGACTTAAATGATTCAGACGAATGCTCCCACCAGAGAGGGTTAAATTCGACCAAATACTGCTTGAGCAGCGTCTTCTCATCCGTGTTCAAATTCTCCACTAACACATGCCGCTTCAGCGCTTTATCCATCCGATTCACATGATCGGCAAGAATTTTCCACCCGCGCCGCGCTTCTGTGTCCACGAGCATCTCGCAGGCACTAATCCCTCCGTAAAACTGACCCGCCTCGTTACGATCGACAGCCACCCAAATGATGAAACATTTTCGACCGTTCGGCACCTCACTCTTGTCCATGGAGAATTTAATCCCTTTCTCCACTTTGCTCTTCGCATGCAACGCGCCGTTGTCGAGATAGATCTCATCTCCATCTAATATGAGACTCGACGTACTGCTGAGATCGATCGATCCCGCTCCAAACCCTTTATGGTTGACATTCGAACTGACGATATTCAATGCATTCGGCTTCTTGCCTAGTGACGGTTGTTCCAAAATCAACACTCCTTCGCTCATCCTACAATCTCAATTTTTTAACACTACTCCATCTATTTTAGCCGAATAACAATGAAAAATCATCCTTTAGAAATAATCCAAAGCTTGCCCACATATATATCCCCTATACAAGCTATATCCGTTTATTGCCTGATTCGCACCATTCGTTGGTCACGGGGGGAACCGCATGGATCAAAACTTAAAAAGACGCGCTGCTGTTTGGCTAGTCACCATCTTACTCTGTGTCGGCATCACGATTGCATCAAATTATGGCCTTCTGCCAACTCAAACTGCAACTGACTTACCCGTCAACGAGCCGGTCGCACCCGAAGCGATCCCAAAGGATGCGCCAAAGCCGGCTCCTAAGCATCCTGTCTACAGCAATCGGCTGGTGGAATATCATATCGGCGTAACTTTGCTGCCGGAGTCAAGATCGTTGCAAGCCGCTCAAGAAGTAACCTGGCGAAACCCTGGCGAGCAGCCAGTTAGCGACCTCTATTTCCACCTCTATCCGAACGCATTCGCTTCTACCAAAACGACCTTCAATCGCGAATCAGGAGGCAAACTGCGCGCAGACGAGATGACCGCAGACAGCTTCGGCCAAATGGACATCCGCTCAATTAAAACCACGAATGGTGAAGACCTATCCTATCGCACGCTATTCGTCCAACCCGACGATGGGAACGAACACGACAAAACCTTGATGAAACTGTCCCTTCCCAAACCAGTTATGCCTGGTCAGTCGATCACACTAACGATGAGCTTTGAAGTAAAACTCCCTCGCGTCTTTGCGCGGATGGGGTATGCAGACGATTTCTACATGATCGGGCAATGGTTCCCCAAGCTCGCTGTCTATGAACCAACTGGTACGCGCGGTCGAGAGCTAGAAGGCTGGAACTTGCACCAGTATCATGGAAACTCGGAGTTTTATGCAGATTACGGGATTTATAATGTGAAAATCAACGTGCCCGCCGCCTACACCGTTGCCGCTACCGGTTTCCCTACTACGAATGCAGTCACGAACGCTGGGACAAAAACGTATCATTTTTACGCCGACGATGTACACGATTTCGCTTGGGCCGCTTCCCCTCACTTTCAGTACACCGAGGAGCCCTTCTCCACCCCTAACATACCCGGCGTCAAAATCAAACTGTACCTCGACCCCAAACACCAACAATTAAAGTCACGTTATTTGACCGCTGCCAAAAAATCACTTGCCCGCTACGCCGAATGGTACGGTACCTACCCTTACTCCACCCTATCCATCGTCGTCCCACCAGGAAACGCGAATGGCGCAGGCGGCATGGAATACCCGACATTGATAACTGCCTGGGGTGCATCGGACGAAAATCCATCAATAGAGCTCGAACGGGTCGTCGTTCACGAAATCGGCCATCAATTCTGGTACGGCATGGTCGGATCGAACGAATTTGAAGAAGCGTGGCTCGATGAAGGTTTTACATCCTATGCAGAGGACAAAGTGATGGAGCGAGAATACGGTGTCACAGCGAATTTGCCATTCGAGGCAAGCTACGTCACCTCTCCTGCCCCTCTTAAATGGAACTCCTGGATGTACCGCAATCATGCCGAATATGGCGACAATGTCTACACGCGGGCTAAGCTAGTGCTCATCGCCATGGAACGCAAGGTCGGCACCGCAACCATGAATCAAATTCTAAGAACATACTTTCAAAAATGGAAATATAAACACCCGTCAACGCGCGATTTCCAAACGGTCGTGGAAGAAGTAACCCAACAGAAATGGGACGATTTCTTTAACGCGTTCATTTATGGAAAGCAAATGGTCGATTACGCAGTCGACAGCATTCAAGTGAAGGCAGCGAACAACGGCCATTCGTTCGAGAGTTTGGTTCGCATTAGGCGTCTAGGTGCGGTGCAGGATGCCGTTCCAATCAGATTTCATTTTGCAGATGGTCATGTAAAGGAAGAATTGTGGGACGGTCGTGAACCTGAGAAGGTGTACTCAATCACACATGAGGCGCCAGTGGACTGGGTACAGGTGGATCCGCGACATACGCTCGTGCTCGAGAATAAACACGTCAACAACTTCTTGAAAGCCAATGTTGACGCCAGATGGAGTATTCGCTGGAGCCTCGGCTTGGTGAAGGTAATTGAGATCGTATTTGGTTGGGTAGCTAGGTGAGGAGGAACGATGATGGAATTTGTGAAAAAAGGCTGGCATGCGGTGATCAAACAGCCATTTTTACTCGTGACATTGTTTGTGTATCAGTTGATTTGGGGGGTTGTTCTATATGAAATGGTGCAGTCAATTGTGGTTCCTCTCTTGCAGAGATTTCCCGGGAAATTAATTTCGGTTGTTCAAACCGATCTGTACCTCGCAGAGGGACAATTTCAATTAGTTAAAACCGATCTAATCGATCGCTATCTGTGGTTGCTACTTGGATTGGCGGTTGCCCGCATGTTATTAACTCCTTTGATTCAAGCAGGCACCTTGTATTCATTGCGTCATACCGAACTAAATGCGGGGTATCGGTTCATGCGGGGTGTAAAACAGTTAGGTCGCCCATTTATTAGTTACTATTTGGTGCAAATGATCCTCACGCTTGCTCCCTTATATTTGCTATATCCGATGGCGACAGGCCCACTACTCCGAATGGCTTCGTACGGCGGGATGCTTGAGCATGTGTTGCCCTATTTGCTCGGGTGGCTCTTGTATGCTCATTTGGTAAATCTCTTGTTTCTACATCTGCAATTTGGAAAGTTGTGGGATCGTAAAATCGGGGCTTCACTGAAAATTACAGCGCGAGCAACCTGGTTAATCGCAGTGACGTCGCTCGTGATCATTCTATTGTCACTGACATTAGGCGGGGCTATGCTTACAGGTTCCATGGTTTGGGCTGGTTTCGGTGCGCTTCTGCTAAGTCAAGCATACAGGTTTGTCGAAGCATGGTTCGACCTGTGGGCAATTGCTGCACAACATGAGGTTCATCTAGAAAAAGCAGGTTAAAAGAGCGAGTTTAGTCTGAATAATGTCGTTTCTTCGGTCCGATTAGGACCTTTTTTTTGCTCAAAAGAGGATTTCGGTAAATTTTGGCGAATAGTAATATTGTGTTTTTTTAAAAAATGCACAATGCCGAATTCCCGTTATGGGAAACGGGGGAACCAGTATTGGGTGAATTGACCTTGCATCAAAGGGGTCATAGGGAACCTTCAACCGAACCCTCCAGCTAACCTCGTAGGCAACCGGAAGGGGAAGTTTAAATTGAAAAAGGCTATTTCGTTTGTGCTCGTTTTGGCGTTTGCCTTCGGCCTATTCGCCGGAAGTGCTTCCGCTGAAACACCGCTTAGCAGCGCGATCAATCAGCTCGTAGGAACGCCTTACAAGTACGGCGGTACCAACACTCAAGGGTTCGATTGCTCTGGTTTCACGGGCTATTTGTTTGCCCAATTCGGAATCGACCTTCTACGCAGCTCTAGGGAGCAAAACACCGAAGGATATTGGATCCCGAAGTCGGATTTACGACCTGGTGATCTCGTTTTCTTCAACACGACAGGCTGGGGCGTCTCGCATGTCGGCGTTTATGTTGGAAACGGTACATTCGTCCATTCGGCTAGCAATCAAGGCGTCATTTTTTCTTCTCTAAGCGATTCCTATTATGCAAAGCGGTACATATCTGCGCGCCGCGTACTGTGGGACGAGCTCTACGATCAGTTGATGACGGACGTGAATTAATCGCAAAGAAGCCCTGCATCGTGGCCTTCCAAGGAAGAGCCGGGACGATGCGGGGCTTTTTTCTGTCCGCGAGGACGGATCTAGTCGAGGTGCGACTACCGAGCGTGCAAAAGCGCTGGGTAG
>JBILCE010000129.1:0-3943 GCA_044353305.1 Paenibacillus sp. | reverse complement strand
ATAATCACATGCAAATTGATATAATCGAGCAAGATTAGGATGCGATCATATAACCAATTGAGGAGATGTTTCAATGTCTGGAAACAGAGCTGTTGTCTATGTCGAGCCTGGTAAAGTGGAAGTTCGTAACACGGAATTCCCAGATTTAATTTTGCGTGATGGACCAGGTGTTAATCCTCTAAATATAGGCCGTAAATGTGAGCATGGTGTCATTCTGAAAGTAGTCACAACGAATATTTGTGGCAGCGACCAACACATGGTTCGCGGAAGAACGACAGCCCCTTCAGGACTTATTCTTGGCCATGAAATTACAGGTGAAGTTATCGAAGTAGGGCGCGATGTTGAATTTATTAAGAAGGGTGACCTCGTATCGGTACCTTTTAACATTGCTTGTGGACGTTGTAGAAGTTGTAAAGAACAAAACACCCATATTTGTGAGAACGTTAATCCAGACCGACCAGGTTCTGCATATGGTTATGTCGACATGGGCGGATGGGTCGGAGGACAATCCGAATACGTAATGGTTCCCTATGCTGATTTCCAGCTTCTAAAGTTTCCAGATAAAGAAAAAGCATTGGAGAAAATCAAGGATTTGACGATGCTATCGGATATTTTTCCTACTGGGTATCATGGGGCGGTTAGTGCTGGTGTAAAACCGGGATCCACCGTATACGTGGCAGGGGCCGGCCCGGTTGGTTTGGCAGCTGCTCATTCCGCTCAACTATTAGGAGCCGCTGTTGTTATTGTGGGAGATTTGAATAAGGAAAGACTTGCACAAGCGCGAAGCTTTGGATGTGAGACAGTCGATCTTAGTGAGCACGATGATCTTGGCGGTCTGATTGAGCAGATTTTGGGCGTTCCTGAAGTTGACTGCGCAATTGACTGCGTAGGTTTCGAAGCGCATGGGCACGGGCGAAATCATTCGGAGGCACCTGCAACGGTTCTTAACTCCATTATGAGAGTGACTAGAGCAGGAGGTAGATTGGGGATTCCTGGTCTGTATGTAACTGGTGATCCAGGTGCAGTAGATGAAGATGCCAAACTTGGAACCCTGAAAATACGATTTGGACTTGGGTGGGCGAAGGCACACACATTCGTAACTGGACAAACACCTGTTATGAAGTACCATCGTGATCTCATGATGGCCATCATGAGTGGACGTGCTCAAATTGCCAAAGCCGTGAATGCTACAGTTATTCGGATAGACGAAGCCCCAAGGGCATACAGCGAGTTCGACCGTGGAGTATCGAGAAAATTTGTAATTGACCCACATGGATATGTAAAAAGCTAATCACTTGACTTACTTTTAACTTGCTTTATCTTATAGAAACTGCACCAGCTCACAGATGTTGAACTGGTGCAGTTTCTTTATCGTTACCAATATGCACCAGGTACCAGTAATTTTGACCAGGAAATACTGTCCTTGTGTAAGTTCGAAAAAAGAATGTCGGAATGGCCTAAAGATTCTCTTGTGCTTCATTGCAATGGAAATGTAATGGTATTTCGAATTACTACCAATTTCACGATTTGACCATCCAAGTGGTTACAAGATTTCTAGATAGCTTGAACCACTTGTGCTAAGATGAGCGTAAACTATGGTTGAATCTCATTGTGATACTGCAGTGAGGTAAAGGTCATCTAAACGTTATTTTGGGGTTGACTCAATAAAACCTCAAATTGTTACGCAAATAAGTGTGAAGATGTTTATTTTTTTGCGCAAATCAAGAGAAGATTTATTAGAATACACCTTATTAAGGAGTGAAACGCATGAAGGTTGCTTTCTCGACCCTGGCATGTCCAAACTGGAGCTGGGATACGATTATTTCAGAGGCACAACGATTAGGTTTTGATGGGATTGAGCTTAGAGGTATAGAAGGAGAAATGTACTTATCCAAAGCTAGACCATTTCTTCCAGAACATCTTGAACGTACCAAAATGCAGTTGAAGGAAAAAGGTCTTGAGATTTGTAGTTTGGATACGAGTTGTACATTTCATGATGAAGAAAAATTTGATAAATCAATTGAAGAAGGGAAAGACACCATTGATTTAGCCATAAAGCTGGGGGTCCCATTTATCCGAGTATTTGGTGACAACATTCCCGCCATTTCTAAATTAGATGATGTAATAGAGAGAGTTGCCAAGGGGCTATCCATCCTAGGGAACTATGCAAAAACTAAAGGTGTTTTCGTTCTTCTTGAGACGCATGGGGATTTTATTAATCATTCCTTGCTTACTTCTGTGTTTGATAAAGTGGAACAAGATGCTGTCGGCCTCTTATGGGATTTCGGACATCCATATATGCATGGGGGAGAATCCCCTGAAGTAACATATTACAATCTTGCTTCTTATATAAAGCACACACATATTAAAGATGCAAGGAAAGTTGAAGGGCAAGTAAAGCATTGTCTAGTCGGAGATGGTGAGATTCCATTAGCGGAAATCGTGAAGCTTTTGAAGGAAAATGGATATACCGGATGGATCTCACTAGAATATGAAAAGAAGTGGAGACCCGAGCTAGAGGAACCTGAAGTTTCGCTACCTGCTTTTATGAATTACATGCACGGTCTGTTTAAACAATTAGGGATCAATAGAATTTGAAAATCCCTCTAGTAGAATAAAAGAAGTTCATCCGAACGGGATTTGCCGGTAGTCCGAGGCCGACTGTTTCTTACATAAATATCCTTTATTTTATTACTGGGGAACGTGGGAACAGACCGCAATTATGTGTGACTAGACAATCGGTGTATCATTATTGTAACCACGGTTATTAGCAACTGAGGATTTATCTAATTTCATAGAACAGACCACTAAATGCGATTTCAGCAGTTGTGGCATTTTCTATGGGATTAAACTCAATTCTGCTAATATAAGTGGTTTTTTTGCTATTCTAGTATTTCTATCGTCCCCTATTTCCATATAGCTAAGGTGTAAGCGAATTTGCGAGCGATTACAACTTGTAATTCATGACCATCACCGGGATAAAATATCAATTGAAGATATTTGCAGCCACGTAAATCTTAGCCGCTCGCATTTGTCCAAGCTATTTAAAATGTATCAGGGAATGCCAGTGAGTGAATACTTGGAAAATTATCGAATGAACCAAGCCAGGTTGCTTCTGCGAACGACACCGTTATCGGTTACTGATGTTGCAGAACAAGTCGGTATCCCCGATATTTATTATTTCAGCAAGCTTTATAAAAAGTTCTACAGGGTAAGCCCTAGCAAGGACAGAGAAGAAAACACATAATTAAAACTTTCATTTTTTAAAAATGAGGGAGTATGCTTTTGTAATGAGTTTCATCAATTTAATAAAATTTTGCTTCGGGCGATTTTTCTGATTAAAATAAAAAAGATCCGCAAGAGGGTCACTTTTTCATAGTGTCCTTCTTGCGGATCTTAGCTCATTCATCGGCGACTCTTTTTTCACAGGGCAGATTAATCCGTCATCAAACCACTGTCGTGGATTTCCCTATCAATTTCCAACTTGAAACGATCCATACAGTTGCAATAATAATCTTTTCGGCAGATCGGGCAAGGGGTGTTCAATAATCGGTTGACTGATGTAATCTTCCAATCCGGGTTCTTGCTGTAGAATGCACGGCATTTCGATTGATCAGCAAATGTAACGATAAATTGGTATAGGCCTGCCTCTAAATTGAAATCTGACTTCTGCAAATCAGTAACATAAAATTGCGAGCTCATGGGATCACCTTTGGTTTAATTAGATTGAATGTCTTGTTATCATACCGATCATTTGAACGAGTGTCAAATTTTCGAAACCCTTCATTTCCATATTTTGTTCGTTGCAATATATTCATGCTATAGTTAGTAGTAGATAATCATAAACTAGCAGTGTTCTATTATCATATAACAGAAGGAAATCGATTGGGAGTGAAACAAAATGAAAGTGCAGTTAGCGTTGCGAATTTTTTTGTTTTTACTG
>JBILCE010000128.1:0-3956 GCA_044353305.1 Paenibacillus sp. | reverse complement strand
TTCGGTTTGTGCGCACTATGGGATTCCGAGAAACGTTCCGGTGTCTAACCTAAGTGCTGATCAGATGAAGAAAATTTTATATGGAACCGGCGGGGAGCGGGTTCGATTTCACTATGAGAATGACTTTGGGATGACAAAGGAAGCATATGTTCCGTTCGAAGGTATTGTGCGTAACCTCGAGCGCCGTTACCGGGACACGGGATCCGATGACATGCGGGAGTACATTGCTCAGTACATGAGTGCAAAACCTTGCCATAAATGCAAAGGGCAGCGTTTACGGCCGGAATCATTGGCGGTGACCATTCATGGAAAAAACATTGCGTACTCTACCGACTTATCGATCGGGGATGCACAAGCGTTCTTCGATAACCTTCAATTGAATGCGAAAGAAATGGCGATTGCTCATTTGATAATGAAGGAAATTCAAGCTAGACTTGGTTTTCTCGTGAACGTGGGGCTTGACTATCTAACCTTGAGCCGTGCAGCGGGAACGTTGTCAGGTGGCGAAGCCCAACGCATTCGACTTGCAACCCAGATTGGGTCAAGTTTAATGGGTGTTCTCTATATCCTTGATGAGCCGTCGATCGGCTTGCACCAACGGGATAATGATCGCTTAATCAAGACCCTTGAACAAATGCGTGACCTTGGAAACACGCTCATTGTTGTCGAACACGACGAAGATACGATGATGGCTGCTGATTACATCATTGACATTGGACCCGGTGCTGGCATTCATGGTGGTCAAGTTGTCGCCCAAGGTACACCATCGGAGATTATGGCACATCCTGACTCGCTGACGGGGCAATACTTGAGTGGCAGACGGTTCATCCCAATTCCGTTAGAACGTCGGAAACCAAATGGGAATTGGCTAGAGATCAAGGGTGCTAAGGAAAACAATCTTCGCAATGTGAATGTGAAGATACCATTAGGTGTTTTCTCGTGTGTGACGGGCGTTTCTGGTTCCGGAAAGAGCACGTTAATCAATGAAATTTTGTACAAAACGTTGGCTAAGCAATTAAATGGAGCCAAAACCCGCCCAGGGGAACACAAGGAATTGCTTGGTCTGGAGCATGTAGAGAAGGTAATCGACATCGATCAGTCACCGATTGGCCGCACCCCTCGATCAAATCCAGCTACTTACACGGGTGTGTTCGACGACATTCGCGATGTATACTCAGTTACGTCAGAAGCTAAGATACGCGGCTACAAAAAGGGTCGGTTCAGCTTCAATGTAAAGGGAGGACGGTGCGAAGCGTGTCGTGGTGACGGAATCATTAAGATTGAGATGCATTTTCTCCCTGATGTTTATGTACCCTGTGAAATTTGTAAAGGGAAGCGTTACAATCGGGAGACGTTGGATGTTAAGTATAAAGGGAAGAGCATTGCTGACGTGCTTGAAATGACAATTGAAAATGCCTGTTCGTTCTTTCAAAATATTCCACGTATTCATCGGAAGTTGCAGACGTTGCTTGATGTTGGCTTAGGCTATATGAACTTGGGACAACCGGCAACGACTTTGTCAGGTGGTGAGGCACAGCGAGTAAAGCTTGCCGCTGAATTGTACCGACGGAGCACGGGGAAGTCGATTTACATTTTGGACGAGCCTACAACGGGACTTCATATTGATGATATCGATCGGTTGTTGCGTGTGCTACATCGATTAGTCGACAATGGGGACACGGTGCTAGTCATTGAGCATAACCTCGACGTTATCAAGACAGCTGATTACTTGATTGATCTCGGTCCAGAAGGTGGGTTTAGAGGAGGAACGATCGTCGCAACCGGCACTCCGGATGAGATTGTTGAGGTTACAGCTTCTTATACTGGACATTATCTAAAACCGATTCTAGAACGCGATCGCATTCGCACCGAGCAACAATAGAAAATTAATTTACTTCACAAAAGTAAGTGAATTTGATACACTAAGCATGTAACTACTATTCTTAACGAAACGGGGGTTTATTCAATGGGAAAATGTGCATGTGGTAACACACAAGACGTAAATGGCAACTGCGACGGTTCACACGCTAAGAAAGGCAAGTAAGATTGCGAAAATAAAAGGATTATAAAATAAGAGGAGCCTCGCATGCGAAATCTGCGAATGCTCCTCTTTTTGTGCGCAGTAAGACTTTTAGGAAGCCAGGATGGTGTTGAGACGTTCTTGGAACGCATCGCGTCCTACACGTTTATAAAAAGCGTGGAACGATTCGTTCGTCTTACGGTTGTCTTTATAATAGAGGATTAATTGTGCAAGAACAGGCCCGAGATCGTCGCCCTTGACACGGCCTTTCAGCGTCTCGTTGAATTTCGCATCCGGTCCAAGCGTTCCGCCAACTGCGATTTCGAATGCATCAATCATGCCATCTTGTGTTTTTACGAGAGCCCCTTGTAAACCAAAGTCGGCAATATGTTTCTGGCCACACGCATTCGGACAACCGATAAAATGTATGCGAATTTTCTCATCAAGCTCTACATGTTCATCGAGATATTCGGCAACACGTTTGGCCCGCGCCTTTGTCTCCACAACAGCTAGGTTACAGAACTCGTTACCCGTACAAGAAACGGTACGGCTTAGAAAAGGCTTCGGGGACGGGGTTAAACGCTGAAGAACAGGCTCTTGCAGAAGCTCTGCTACTTTTGCGTCTGGAATATCTGACAGGATAATGTTCTGTGAAACGGTCGTACGTATGGTACCACTTCCGTACACATCCGCCAATCGAGCAAGCTCCGTCAGTTCATCTGCACTAAGACGCCCGATCGGAATGTTAAGACCAACAAAGTTTAGCCCAGGTTGCTTTTGTGGATGAACACCGTCATAGTAGGAACCGTCCCAGCCAATAATTTTATCTTCGCCCAAATTCGGTAATTCCCCGACCAACTCAACCAACTTCTCTTTAAACTTGTCAACGCCCCAATCGGCAATAAGGAATTTCAAGCGAGCATGGTGACGCTTCTCGCGATAGCCATGATCCCGATACAAAGTAGTAATGCCGATGGAAACTTTTAGAACATCTTCTGGGCGAACAAAAAGATCCATACGTTGTGCAAGATAAGGCTTTGCTGATAAACCACCGCCCACCCAAACGTGAAATCCCATGACTTCTTGACCATCTAACACCTTTGTTGCCGGCGTAAATGCCAAACATTGGATTTCTGCATGCGCGCTATTATAGATATTGGAGGAGATGGACATCTTATACTTACGAGGCAAGTTTGAGAAATCGCGATTCATTAGAAAAAAGTCATTGACTTCATTCACGAGCGTGGTCGTATCAAACAATTCATCTTTGTCGATGCCGGCAAGCGGATTACCTACAATAGTCCGCGGACAGTCGCCGCAAGCTTCGTAGGAGTACAGACCGACGGATTCCAAACGCCTATAGATGTCGGGGATTTGTTCAACCGTTAACCAGTGATATTGAATTGCTTGACGAGTCGTCACATCGATTAGATCACGTCCATAATCTTTGGCGATCCCTGCTAAGACGCGTGTTTGATCGGACGTCAGAATACCGCCATTAATTCGAATTCGCATCATAAAATGGCCATCTTTCGGCTTCTGTTCATAGATACCCGCCCACTTGAAGCGGTTCATGTCATCTTCCGTAATTGCCGAATAGCCTTTATGGGAATATTCCTCAAGGATTGTGCGGATAACATCAAGTCCGTCCTTCTCAAGTTTCAGAAGTTCTACTTTGTTTAATTTTTCATTTTTTGCCCAAATCGCTTCATATACCAAAATTTGTACTGCCTCCCTGCTTGCCAAAACTGGCCGCTATAATCCCGACTAAATTAGTATGAATATTGACGATAATCGTAACATATTTCCTAAAACCGGTAAATGGAAATGGCCTGATTTACTTATAAGAATTGTTGAATCAAAACAGCGGTTTAGCTTATGAATGATCAAATATTGGATAGACCCAAACCTTGCATTAAACGTGACAAACTTGTTA
>JBILCE010000127.1:0-3973 GCA_044353305.1 Paenibacillus sp. | reverse complement strand
CCGAGATTGCAATGGAATTGCTTAGAGACATTGACAAACGTACTGTTCTTTTTAAAGATAACTTTGACAATACGACCAAGGAGCCAGTGGTTCTCCCATCACGTTTCCCCAATTTACTTGTGAATGGAGTTAGTGGGATTTCTTCAGGTTTTGCCACAGAAATACCAACCCACAATCTCCGTGAAGTGATCGAGGCAACAATTGCAATTATGGATCGACCGGAAATCGAATTAGAAGAGCTTATGCAGATCGTGAAGGGCCCTGATTTCCCTACTGGCGGAATCATTATGGGGGAAGAAGGAATCCGAGATGCATATCGCTCAGGCAAAGGTCGGATTTATGTACGTTCGAAAACAGCGATCGAGGATCTACGTGGTGGCAAGCAACAGATAGTCATTACAGAAATCCCTTACCAGGTAGTGAAAGCAAGGCTTGTCACTTCAATAGAGAATATTAGGTTGGAAAAAAAGGTGGAGGGTATTGCTGAAGTTCGCGATGAAAGCGGACGTGAGGGCCTTCGCATTGTCATTGAACTTAAGAAGGATGCTGATGGACAGGGGATTTTGGCATATTTACTCAAAAAAACGGATCTCCAGATTACTTATAACTTCAATATGGTAGCAATTGTAAACAAGACCCCGCGCCAACTAGGTTTAAGGGACATGCTAGATGCCTACATTGCCCATCAGAAAGAAGTCGTCACATATCGTTCGCAGTATGAGCTAGAGAAGGCTGAAGATCGGGCACATGTTTTGGAAGGGCTAGCTAAAGCATTAAACATCCTTGATGAAGTCATTGCGACAATTAAATCATCAAAAAACCGCCAGGACGCGCAAAACAATCTTGTCCAAAAGTATCAGTTTACGGAGCGACAGGCGGATGCCATCCTCATTTTGCAACTGTACCGTCTGACCAATCTTGAAATACATGCATTAGAGAAAGAGCTGAAAGAAGTTCAAAAAACGATTGCGTATCTGCGAAGCATTCTAGGAAGTGAGAAGAAATTAGTTAATGTAATTAAAGATGAAATCTTAGGTATTCGGGATAAATTTGGTATTGAACGTCGATCAGTCATTCAAGGTGAGGTCGAAGAACTGAAAGTCAACCTGGAGGTTATGGTTACGCCAGAGGACGTTTTTGTAACACTATCTGGGGAGGGTTACATCAAGCGTACCAGTCAATTGTCCTTTAATCGTTCGGGTGGGGAAATTGGGACAACTGGATTAAAAGAGGGCGATTACTTACGTTGTATACTAGAAGTAAATACAATTGAGAATCTGCTCATTTTTACGAGTAAAGGCCAATACTACTTACTTCCAGTTCACCAGGTTCCTGAATATAAGTGGAAAGATAATGGTACGGCAATAGTCAACGTTATCCCAATTGCAAAGGACGACAAGATCGTAAAAGTGATACCGGTTCGGGATTTTCAAGATAGGAATAAATCACTTGTTTTTGTAACTAAACGTGGACAAGTGAAACGAACAGATCTTACCGAATATCATACGACACGCTCAACAGCCATCACTTCTTGTAAGGTTAATGAAGGTGATGAAATCATCGAAGTTAAATTAAGTAATGGTTATAAAGATGTGATCCTCGTTACGAAGCAAGGGATGAGCATTAGGTTTCGCGAGACAGAAGTTGGATCAATGGGACGAGCTACTGCTGGTGTCCGTGGGATACAACTTAAGGAGGACGACGAACTCATTGCAGCGGAATGGGTAGAGGGTGAAGAGGGAGAAATTTTGGTTGTATCCAATTTAGGATTTGCCAAATCTTCTTTATTGCTCGATTATCCCGTGCAAGGGAGAGGCGGGAAAGGGATTGCCACATTTGAGTTTAAAGATGGCAAACGTGTCCGTCCAAACGGATCGGCACTTATTGGTGCATATTCCGTTAAAGAAGCGTTTCAGATCGTTGCTTTACTTGGCAATGGAGAAAAGTATACCTTTAACTCGGAACAAGCACCGATTGAAGATCGAAAGTCGATAGGCAAGCAAATCATACCTGCTAAACAAGATAATTTGATAAGCATGCTACTTAAGCTTTAAGACAATGTGACTAATGACAGACCAGGTTCGAGCTATATGCGAGGAACCTGGTTTTTTTCTTGCTAATTAATCGTACCCGATACATGGTGGATCTAGGCGGTCAATAACTTTCAAGGCGATTTCCAGTGCGAGCCACATCGGCATAGAATCATCCGGTTTTTCTAACCATTCAGGTTGATCAATTAGTCCAATTTCTAATGCTTTCTTTATAATTTCAAGTTTGGTATGTTGATGCATATAGGCACCTCCAAGACATGACAAGCTTCGATTCTTTGTTACTATTTGCTACCTGTATACGTCTAGATTATGTAGATTGTTGTCTAATGGTGAAGCATTTATGCGATTTATGTCTTCAAATATTAATGGGGTTAATCTATTCCAAAATGTTGAAAAATGATATAATGATATCGAGGTGAATCAGATGGTATCGAATGATTTTGTGAAATTATGGACTAAGCTTTCAAAGGAAATGAAATCCCATATGGAATTACATCTTGCTCCAACATTAACAGAAGGTCAGCTTCAGGTTCTAGAATTGCTTGAATCTAATGGGAAAATGAAGCCATCTGATTTACTTGAGCATCTAGAGACGACACCCGCTGCTGTTACGACGCTATTAGACAGAATGGAGAAGGGGGAACTGATTATTCGCGAACGCGATGAGAAGGACCGACGTATAGTCTGGATATCTGCTACAGAGAAGGGCGTGTCGGAATGTGCTAGGGGAATTGCAGTTCGGAATCAATTTTTGGACATTTACCTGAATCGGCTTTCCCATCACAATCAGCAATTGCTTGTATTCTTATTGAGAAAGGTTTCAAACGCCTCTTAATTGAAGGAAACCATAAACATAAAAAAGTGACCCATAATCGGGTCACTTTTCGCATTATTCCGATTCCCATCGTCCTAGGATACCGCATGGAAGTTGTAGACCGGTTGCAGTGATGGGAAGACCTATTTCACCACTTGTAATTCGTCCACCATACTGACGTTGTAAGGACATCGTCAATAGATTAGAGAGGACAGTAGCCGTTAATCCAGTTGTATAGGAATTGATCAGGAAAAAAAGTGGTTTATCAGAGAGCACCGTCATACATGTTTCGAAAAAGTGATATAGATCCTGCTCAAGTTTCCAAGTTTCGCCATTAGGACCTCGTCCATAAGAGGGGGGATCCATAATGATGGCATCATAACGACTACCTCGGCGTTGCTCTCGTTGAACGAATTTGAATACGTCATCCGTAATGAACCTCACAGGACGTTCACCAAGTCCAGATAGTTGGAGATTTTCTTTGGCCCATTGGACCATACCTTTAGCTGCATCAACATGACAAACCTCAGCCCCAGCTGACGCACAAGCAACCGTTGCACCACCGGTATAGGCAAATAAATTTAAGACACGAATAGGTCTGCCGGCTGCCTGGATTTTATCCATCATCCAACTCCAATTGGCAGCTTGTTCCGGGAATAAGCCCGTATGTTTAAAACTCGTTGGTTTGATGTAAAATTTTAAATCCCGATAGCCGATTGTCCATCGGTCAGGTAGTCGAACTTTCTCTTCCCAATGACCTCCGCCACTTGAGCTTCTGTGATAATGTGCACTACTGTTTAACCACAAACCATCTTCCTTAGCAATAGGCCATATAATCTGAGGATCAGGTCTGCGCAGCACATAACCTCCCCAACGTTCGAGCTTCTCGCCACCACCGGTATCAATTAACTCATAGTCTTCCCAATCATTCGCTAAAAACATCACTGTAAAAACCTACCTTCCACCCATGAAATGCTGATGCTTCATTTTACAACAGGTGGCCATGAAAAATCCAATTATAGAAAAAAAGCAAGGCTTCACTAACGAAGCCCGGGACTGACCCCATAACGTGAGACAAATCAAAACACCTTCAAGAAAATACCTTCAT
>JBILCE010000125.1:0-3990 GCA_044353305.1 Paenibacillus sp. | reverse complement strand
GCGATCTGGAAACGTTCTGGAGCAGTTTGATGGCCGGAAAGTCCGGTGTTTCATTGATTGAACATTTTGACACAACTGAATATTCGACCAAAATTGCAGCCTCTATCAAAGATTTTGATGCGGAGGCGTATATTGATAAAAAGGAAGCCCGTCGAATGGACCGTTTCGTTCAATTCGGCGTAGCTGCTACGCTATCAGCGCTTCAAGATGCAGGTTTAAATATTCGTGAACAGACCGACCCTGAGCGTGTTGGGGTATATGTAGGTTCCGGTATTGGTGGTCTGACTACGTGGCAAGAGCAGAGCCGGATATTATTCGAGAAGGGTCCGAAACGGGTTAGTCCTTTCTTTATTCCGATGATGATCGCGAATATGGCCTCCGGTCAAATCTCGATGATCACCGGAGCAAAAGGGCCGAATAGTACGGCTGTTACCGCCTGCGCTACGGGCACACACTCCATCGGAGACTCATTCAAAATGATTCAACGTGGTGATGCCGATGTGATGATCTGTGGCGGTGCAGAAGCAACTGTGAATGAAACAGGGGTAGCTGGATTCTGCGCTCTCCGTGCGATGTCTACATGGAATGATGAACCTGAGAAGGCAAGCCGTCCATTCGATGTAGATCGTGATGGGTTTATTATGGGTGAAGGCTCTGGCATCCTGATTCTAGAATCGTTAGAGCATGCACAAAAACGCGGGGCTCGGATTTATGCGGAAGTGATTGGTTATGGCATGAGCGGAGATGCTTATCATATGACCGATCCAGATCCAGAAGGCGCAAAACGTTGTATGCAACGGGCGATCAAGGATGCAGGTATTCCATTTGAGGCAGTCGACTATATTAATGCACATGGCACGTCTACTCCAGTGGGAGATAAGTCGGAGACGAGCGCTGTAAAGATGGCATTTGGTGAACATGCTTATAAGCTTGCAGTCAGTTCTACTAAATCAATGACGGGTCATTTATTAGGTGCTGCTGGTGGGGTTGAAGCGGTTATTTGTGGTTTAACGTTGAAGCACGGAATCATCCCGCCTACGATCAATCTTGATAATCAAGACCCAGAATGCGATCTCGACTATGTTCCTAACGTACCGCGAAAAGCCGATGTGAACGTAACCATGTCGAATTCGTTCGGTTTTGGTGGCCATAATGCTACGATTATTTTACGTAAGTTTCATGACTAAACCGAAGGACACGAACGATGAGTAAAGATTTGAAATTGCTCCAGAGTGCGCTAGGTACGCCTTTTCTTAATAAAAAGCTGCTAAGGCAGGCATTTACTCATTCGTCATACGTCAACGAAAATCGGACAGCCGGTTATCGGGATAACGAACGTTTGGAATTTTTAGGCGATGCGGTTCTTGAGTTGATGATGTCGGAGTATTTGTACACCACGTTTCCGAACAAACCTGAAGGTGAATTGACGAAGCTTCGGGCGTCGATTGTATGCGAGCCTTCGCTAGTTCGTTTCGCCGAACAGCTACAATTTGGTCAATATGTGTTATTAGGAAAAGGTGAAGAGATAACGGGCGGTCGTAACCGCCCTGCTCTGTTAGCCGACGTATTCGAATCATTTCTAGGCGCCTTGTACTTGGACAAAGGAATTGATGCAGTTCGTGACTTCCTGCAACGACACATATTTCCCAAGTTGGTGGATGGTGTCGATTCACCCATGGTCGATTTTAAGACTCAATTTCAGGAACTTGTGCAACATGAGGGATTAGGTACCCCTGAATATCAAATCACAGGGGAGCGGGGCCCAGCTCATGATCGTCAGTTTGATGCGCAAGTTGTCCTTGGTGGTAATGTGCTAGGGATGGGGAGCGGTCGTACGAAGAAAGAGGCGGAGCAACAGGCTGCTGCTAAAGCGTTGGAAAAACACATACACAAAAATAAAACCTAACAAAGGGCGTTCTGATTCGTTAACGGATCGAATTCAATTGTTAGGTTTTTTCTGTAAATTGGTGTTTCTAGGCGTCGGTCTACTTACCTCATTCCTAACAGGTATGTTACAATAATTTGAGTATTGGCGATGCAAGCCATCAATTAGGACAGGTGATCGAGGATCATGTTGTTAAAACGGATCGAATTGGCTGGATTTAAGTCGTTCGCAGATAAAACGGAAATGGAATTCGTGCCAGGCATTACTGCTGTCGTTGGTCCTAATGGCAGCGGGAAAAGCAATATTTCCGACGGCATTCGATGGGTGCTTGGGGAACAGAGTGCTAAGTCCCTCCGTGGCGGCAAGATGGAAGATGTTATTTTTGCGGGGAGTGATGCTAGAAAAGCTGTCAACTATGGTGAAGTATCGCTTACGCTTGACAACGCCGACCGTGCATTGCCCGTTGATTTCTCCGAAGTGACCGTTACAAGACGCGTTCATCGTAGCGGAGATAGTGAATATTTTATTAATAAACAAGCTTGTCGCCTTAAAGATATTACAGAGTTGTTCATGGATACCGGTATTGGGAAAGAAGCTTATTCGATTATCGGACAAGGTCGAATTGAGGAAATTTTAAGTACGAAGTCCGAAGACCGCCGAGGTATATTCGAAGAAGCTTCGGGTATTGTGAAATACAAGTCACGCAAAAAGGAAGCGGAACGTAAGCTTGACGATACGGAGCAAAATTTGCTACGCATACATGATTTGGTATCGGAGCTCGAGTCGCAAATCGAGCCGCTTCGCGATCAATCGGAGAAGGCAACGCAATATAAAGCGTTGAAAGACGAATTAAAGCTAAGTGAAATTGCGATGTATGTGTACCAGATCGAGCAAGTGCATCGTTCATGGACGGAAACGAACGACAAGTTGGCGCAATTACAGCTTGAACAAGCGGGGTTAGCTGCAATTGTCGGTCGTCATGATGCACAACTTGAGCAACATCGCCTGGAGACACGTCGCTTGGATGAAGAACTCGAACAGTTGCAGGAGAAACTGCTGCGTATTAGTGAGGATTTTGAGAAATGCGAGGGGCAAGGCGAAGTTCTGAAGGAACGCCAGAAGAACGTTCGAGCTAACCGGCATCAGGTTGAGCAATCGATTGAACAGCTTGATCGTCGATATGCCGATCGCGAAATCGAGATTTCTCAGCTTCAGCACAAAATCGAAACGATTGATCAGCAGTACAGGCAATTATTGGAGCAATTGCAAGCAGAGGAATTGAGATTGCTGGGTGTAGCTGGTGGACTGAATGGTGATACAGAAGATCAACTCCGAAATGAATGGCTAGGCGTGCAAAATGGGATGACTCAGGAGTCGAATGAGATTCGCTACGCGGACCAGCAGATTGAATCGCTCGGTCATCGCGTGGAACGGATTCATGAGGAAAACCGTCGTTGGACGGACCAGAAAGATCGAGTTGAGAGTCGGCGGATGGAGCTGCAACAAAAGCTGGACATAACGCGACAGGATCTTACATCAATTCGTGATCGTTATATGGAACTCGCCCAACAAGTACAGAAGAATCAAGTAATCGTCGATGAAGCGCAAGGAGCAACAAGACGCTGGGAGCAGAAACTCGATACAACACTTTCCCGTCGTGATACGATGAAAGATTTGCAAGATGACTATGATGGCTTTATGCACGGTGTTAAGGAAGTGCTTAAGTCAAAAAATCGAACTGACGGACTACGCGGCATTCACGGAGCAATTGCTGAACTTGTCAACGTACCGGCTGACGTGGAAGTAGCTATTGAAACGGCACTTGGTGCTGCCATGCAGAATATCGTCGTCGCAACGGAGTCCGATGGCCGTGATGCTATTGCTTTCTTGAAGAAACGACAACTTGGCAGGGCAACATTTTTACCACTAGATGTCATACGTAGCCGTAGCCTATCAGAACAAGATCGTTCTACTGTGCAGGCGGTAGGTGGATTCGTCGGAATTGCTGCCGATTTGGTCAAATTTGATGAAACATATCGAAATATTATGCTTAGCTTATTGGGCAATGTCATTATTGCTGAGTCACTGGAACAGGCGAATCAAAT
>JBILCE010000124.1:0-3994 GCA_044353305.1 Paenibacillus sp. | reverse complement strand
TGAAGTAGTTGGATAATCATGGCGGGCTAACCTCCTAAATTCAATAAAAGAACAAGCTCTTTTTTATTGTAACGCATGACGATTCTGAAATCAAAAGGCATCCCTCTGTTTGCCCTTTCCAGACGATTTGGATAAAATGAGAAATGGGTACAATAAGGAGGAATATATTTATGAATGAAGCGGTTCAAACGCTTGACGGTTGGTATGCTCTCCATGATTTCCGGGCTATCAATTGGCAATCCTGGACATCCATTTCTGAGCTAGAGCGAAATAGCGCAATACACGAGCTCCATTCGATGTTAAATGACTGGCGCCAAATTGAACAAGAAAAACAAGGGAGTACCGCATTCTATTCGATTGTCGGCCAGAAGGCAGACTTTATGATGATGCATCTTCGTGAAACACTTGAGGAATTAAATGAGCTTGAGAATGCGTTCAATAAAACAACGTTTGCACAGTATACGATACCGACCTACTCTTACGTTTCCGTTGTTGAGCTAAGTAGCTATATGGCGAAGCCGGGAACGGATCCGATGCAAGATCCAGACATTTTGACCCGTCTGAAACCAACATTACCACAATCGAAACACATTTGCTTCTATCCTATGAACAAAAAGCGCGAAGGTAGCGATAATTGGTACATGTTATCCATGGACGAGCGCAGAACAATGATGCGTAACCATGGAATGATCGGAAGAAGTTATGCTGGCAAAGTAAAACAGATTATTACCGGTTCCATTGGGCTTGACGATTGGGAATGGGGCGTCACCCTATTCGCAGACGATCCGTTGCAATTTAAGAAGCTTGTCTATGAGATGCGTTTCGATGAAGTGAGTGCACGTTTTGGCGAGTTTGGTGAGTTCTACGTTGGTAACTTGTTAACGAGTGAGAAGTTGAATGCCTTCCTTCAAGTGTGATAAGAGAATAAGAAAGCCGCGATTAGGGTTAAAATAACCCGACTCGCGGCTTTCGTTTTGCTCGTATTATTATTCATCTTCGTCGTCATTGTTGACCAAACTTTGAAGATAGGCCTCGTCTGCGCGGTCGCGCTGACGCCCCTTCTCCTTCAAACGTTCAATCGCCGGTAGAATAAGGATGTCCACCTCGCGCTGCACGGTATAAGCAAGATCGTACCGTTGTTGCGACTCAAGATACCCTCCTACTTCGATTAATGCCTCATAACGATCTAACTCTTCACGGGTCAACAGTCCGCGAACCTGCACGCTGCAGTGTCTCAAAGTCATCCCTCCGAGTGGCTGCAAAATGGAAACTTAAAATTTACCTTTTTTTAGAACGAGTGGTATACCACCAATCATGTACAAATAGCGGAAGTCAATGACTTTCTTCATCACAGATGCGATTCCGCCTTTAATTTTCATCGTGCCGACAACACCGACTGCTTCGTTCTTACCAAGCGACGCAACTGATCCTTTATTGCTAAATTTAAACTCCTTTAGTGTTGCGTTACGGAGAGTTGCAACCAAATTGTGCGCCACGTTCTCTCCTTGTTGAGTCGCAATTTGAGCAGTTGGCGGATAAGGTCTTCCATCATCGTTCATCACGACGGAGCAATCCCCTATCACAAACACATTCTCAAACTGTGGTGAGCGCAAATAAGCATCGACCTTAACACGACCGCGAACTGCTTCAAAACCAGCCTGTTCAACAATAGCATTACCTCGGACACCACCTGTCCAAATCACGGTAGCAGCCTTTATAAATTGACCATCGGACAGCAAAACACCTTCTGGGGTACATTCTTTAATCGCCGTCTGGAATTTGAAAGTAACGCCCTTCTTCTCCAAAACATCAATCGCATACTGTACAAGCTCTGTTGGAAAACCAGGTGGCAGAGCAGTTGGTGCTGCTTCAATTGTAAAAATTTTAACCAGAGAGGAATCTACATCATATTCTTTGCAAAGCTGTGGAATGCGATCGGCCAACTCTCCAATGAACTCCATACCAGTGTAGCCAGCACCACCAATGACAAAAGTCAAATAATCCTGGCGATTCGTTTCATGTTTAAAGCGGGCAAATTGATATTCAATATGTTCGCGTATAAGTCGAACGCTGTTGATGGAACGAATGCTCATCGCATTCTCAAGCAACCCAGGAATACCGAATGATTCTGGTTCACCAC
Source organism: Paenibacillus sp. (assembly GCA_044353305.1). GTDB lineage: Bacteria > Bacillota > Bacilli > Paenibacillales > NBRC-103111 > JBILCE01. The sequence goes on along the minus strand of JBILCE010000124.1, from coordinate 1,854 downwards.
CAAGACCAACAATTAAATAATCGTACGATAACGTAGTATCTTCCAGGACAACTTTTTTCTCTTGCGGCTTAATTTGCTTAACAGTCGACTTCACGAAGTCAATTTTAAACTCATCAATTAGCTTTGAAATTTGCACACGCGCATTCTCAGGGTTATCCGTACCTGCAGCAGGCATGTGAAGATGGGTAGTGATGTAATGGTAATCATGCTTATTGACAAGCGTGACATCAGCCTCATTGTAATTAAGTTCCTTTTGTAGGCGAATGGCGCTAACGATTCCACCGTAGCCCGCACCTAATATGACGATTCTTGGTATGCGATTCATCTCTTATCCCTTCCGTATCACGGTATATTTTTATTCGCCAATTCGCTTGTGAAAAAAAACACAATGTTGTCCAAAAAAATTCGGTGTTAAGCTTTGTTATAGGGTTAACGAATTTAACCAAATTTATTTTTAGACTGCCATCACGAATTCGACAAGGAATTTAACGATTTCTATGAAATAATATAATTTCCCAGCCCAAATAGCAAGTTTTTTCGAAAAAACGATTCCCGTATTGGTCTTTTTTGAAGTCCACACTTCATGATGCAATTTGCTTGTTTCTTTTCGTTAGCTCGATGATTATAATGGTATTTGGTTATTAAATTCGGAGGTGCAAAACGTGTCGGTTCAACAGCAACAGCCAACTACAGATTTCATCATTATTGGCGGCGGACCTGCGGGTATGTTCGCAGCATTCTATTCTGGGATGCGTCAAGCAACAGCAAAAATCATTGACAGTATGCCACAACTTGGCGGGCAACTAACGGCCCTTTATCCGGAGAAATATATCTATGACGTAGCCGGATTCCCAAAAGTTACCGCACAGCAACTCATTAACAACTTAAATGAGCAACTTAGCCATTTTCCAGTAGAGACTTGTCTCGAAGAGAAGGTAATGCAGGTAATTAAAAAAGAAGAACGACTATTCGAAGTCATTACTGACAAAACTACCCACTACAGCAAAGCAATCATCATCACTGCTGGTGTTGGCGCTTTCCAACCACGGAAGTTGGAACTGGAAGAAGCAGGTAAATACGAAAAGAAAAACTTGCATTACTTCGTTAGCGACCTAAATAAATTCGCTGGCCAGGACGTACTAATAAGCGGCGGAGGTGACTCCGCGGTAGATTGGGCTCTTATGCTTGAACCGATCGCAAGTAGCGTGACGCTTATTCATCGCCGAGACAAGTTCCGTGCGCATGAGCACAGTGTCGAACTGTTGATGAATTCCAAAGTAAACGTCATAACTCAGACCGAAATCGTTTCCTTACATGGTCAAGAACGAATTGAATCGGTCACACTTAAAAACTGCAAGACGAATGAGGAGTCGAATTTACGTGTCGACGCAGTCATTGTAAACTTCGGCTTCGTCTCTTCGATCGGACCAATCGCAGAATGGGGATTTGAGATTGATAATGGCTCAATCGTTGTCGATTCCCGAATGGAGACAAGCATTCCAGGAATATTCGCAGCAGGTGATATTACGACTTATCCTGGCAAATTAAAGCTGATTGCCGTTGGGTTTGGAGAAGCTCCAACTGCTGTGAATAATGCAAAAGTATATGTCGATCCAAACGCAAAGTTGTCACCGGGCCATAGTAGCAATATGAAATTCTAAAAACAAAGCCGATTTCCGTTAAATGCGGAAATCGGCTTTTTCATTAATGAACCGTAAGATTTTTTTTCCAATTCATAGGTTGCTCATGTGTAGATTACGCCGGTTGATCTCTCTAGATAGTATATCTATGAAGTCTGGCTCTAATCGCATATCAATAGCTTTGAAGTACGAGTCCATGAGCAATTCGTTACTG
>JBILCE010000123.1:0-4002 GCA_044353305.1 Paenibacillus sp. | reverse complement strand
TGCCCAAGCAATGGTGGAGATTGGCACTGCGGTTGGTCGAGATACTATAGCAGTCATCAGCAGTATGGAAGAGCCGCTTGGGTTGTCGGTCGGTAATGCGCTGGAAGTGCGTTCAGCAATCGACACGTTAAGTGGGCATGGACCAGCTGATCTCATGGAACTATGTCTCGAACTCGGGGCAAATATGGTCGTACTCGCCGGTAAAGCTACCTCGATAAAAGAGGCAAAGGGGTATCTAAAACAATACCTAGTGAGCGGCTCAGCACTAGCTACATTTCGTAAATTTATCACAGCACAGGGGGGTAATCCGGATGTCATCGACAATCCATCCCTGTTGCCTACGGCTAAGCTTATTGTTCCTGTCACTTCCCCTTCAACGGGTTTCATAACGGCAATCCAAGCTGAACAGATCGGAATTGCCTCAATGCGCCTTGGTGCTGGTCGAGCGACGAAGGAGTCAATTATTGATCTGGCTGTTGGTATCGTCTTACGTGCCAAAACAGGAAACTTCGTTAAGGCAGGCGATCCGATTGCCGAACTCCATGTGAACCATGAAGAAGAGCTAGAGGAGATAACCAGGCAAGTTCAGAATGCATATTCATTTGCATCCGAGCCTCCCAAATTTGCACCATTGATTATAGCAACAGTAAATCGCTACGGAATCATTTATCATGAGTAACCGCATGCATTGGCCGACACAAATAGAGTGGATTGAGAATGTAGAACCATTTGTCTCAAAGGATGTTCTTTTTCCGTTTGCCCTGGATGAAGTGTTGTGTCGTAGGTTTCAGAAGGGTGGTTTACCAGCACTGCATAGTTGGGCGCATGCAAATGCACTCGTGCTAGGTTTACGAGATCGTCGTCTGCCATTAGCCGATCGGGCCATCGAGTCGTTGCGCGCACAAGGAGTCGACATAATCGTCCGTAATTCCGGCGGAACCGCTGTGCCGCTTGATCTTGGGGTGGTTAACTTGTCATTAATTCTGCCCACTCCTGAAAACCCCCTAAATTTCCATGAAGACTTTCAATATATGGCTGCAATTGTGAATAGCGCATCATCGCGCTGGACGGGAGCAGTGCAAGCCGGTGAGGTGGATGGTGCCTATTGTCCTGGAGATTTTGATCTGAGCGTACGAGGACGTAAAATTTGTGGTATTTCACAGAGAAGACAGCGCTATGGCTTTGCGGTTCAGGCGTTCGTTAACGTGGAAGGGAGCGGTGAGCAGCGTGCAAACAATGCTGCAACGTTCTACACCTCGGCTTCAGGTGGCCAGGAAGGTCTAATGTTCCCGCGCGTGGAAGCCTGGAAAACCGCAAGTATAGCGGAGTTGGCACGAGAAGAAGCCGATGCAATTCAAGTGTCTACAAATACATTCATTAACGAGGTTAAATATTTTTTGCAAAATCAAGGTATTCAGCTTATAGCACGAGACGTAACAACACTCGATCTAGAGGAAGTTTGGAATACAGTTGAACAGCTACGAACTCGCTATGATCGATAAGTAACTCCGAATACTATTAAATCAGAGGTCTGATTCCCGTTAGGAGGAATCAGGCTTTTTTATTTTTCCATCTAAAATTATTCTAGGTTGTATATTCCAACCCGTTCAAGTTAACAATGGGTAGCTGAAGCCTTACTGATTCTACGAATTTGTGAAGGGTGGATGCATGTTGAGAAAACAGTTGTCACTACTTTTGGTTACCTGCTTGTGGTTTGCATTTGTTATACCAGTTGTATCAGCAGAGGAAAAATCACCCGCAAAGATTGATTTAGCTCCTAATGCTCAATCCGCCATCCTTATGGATGCCGATACGGGCACAATCATGTTTCAAAAAAACATCGATCAGCAACTTCCCCCTGCAAGTATTACAAAAATTATGACGATGCTTCTTATTATGGAGGCGCTTGATCAAGGGAAGTTGAAGATGGACGAGAAAGTGCGCACCAGTGAATACGCAGCTTCGATGGGCGGTTCCCAAATCTTCCTTGAGCCCGGTGAAGAAATGTCTGTTCAGGATATGCTGAAAGGCATCGCGCTTGCATCAGGCAATGACGCTTCCGTCGCCATGGCGGAAAAACTTGGCGGGTCCGAGGCAGGGTTCATCCATTTGATGAATGAGCGAGCTAAACAACTAGGAATGAAGCATACGACGTTTAAAAATCCCAATGGATTGCCAGTTGACGGCCATGTTACGACAGCTTATGACATCGCAATTATGTCACGTGAGCTGTTAAAGCATGAAGAAATTATCCAGTTCACGAGTGTGTATCAAGACTATTTACGCAAAGATACGACGAAGCCATTCTGGCTCGTCAATACGAATAAACTGGTTCACTTCTATAACGGTGCGGACGGTTTAAAGACGGGTTATACCAGCGAAGCTAAATTTTGTTTATCGGCTACGGCAAAACGTGATAACTTACGTGTCATCGCCGTTGTCTTAGGTGAACCCGACAGTAAAACTCGCAACGCCGAAGTGTCCAATCTGTTTGATTATGCATTCTCGCAATACAGTAACCATGTTTTGTATAAAACGGGAGACCGAATCGGGACGTTGCCGATTAGCAAGGGACAAGTGCAGGAGATAACACTAACTGCTAAACATCCGTATAGCATTTTGGTCAAAAAAGGGGAATCCCAGCAAAATTTTCGAACGGAGCTTGTTGTCCCTGAGAAGACGAAAGCACCGATTACGGCTGGTCAATCGATCGGCAAAATCGTTGTCTACAAGGGCGATCAACCGGTTGCGGAATTCCCAGTAGAAGCACCCCAAAATGTGGGCAAGGCTAGCTGGTGGATGCTCATGAAACGAACCGCTTCGCATCTATTTTTTGTCGATTAATCAAGGAAATTAGCGCATAGCTTCTAGTTTTGTCGGCTGGCAGGAATCGGAAACCGTCTTGTAGAAATCCATGGTCATGAAAGGGAAGGAGTGACCTGGTGTGCATTTGCAAATTGAAGTGGAGCATGGAAGCCGAGCATTAATTGTAAGACTAAAGGGAGAGCTAGACCACCATTCCGCGGAAGCGGTTAAAGCCAAGATGGAGGAAGCGATTGGTCAAAGTAGCTCTAAGCATGTGGTGCTTAACCTACGAGAGCTACAGTTTATGGACAGTTCAGGCTTAGGGGTTATCCTGGGTAGGTACAAGTTAGTTAGCAGTAAAGGTGGCAAAATGGTTGTTTGTGACGTTAATCCGTCAGTTTATAAACTGTTTGAAATGTCGGGATTGTTCAAGGTCCTATCTGTCCAACCTAGTGAACGGGAAGCTGTCGCAAGTTTGGGGGTGGTATCATGAGCGGCAACAATTTTATGAAACTTCAGTTCGCAAGCCGATCAGAGAATGAGGCGTTCGCTAGAGTAACTGTCGCTGCATTTTTCTCCCAACTGGATCCAACTTTGGACGAACTGACAGAAGTTAAGACCGTTGTCTCAGAAGCTGTAACCAATGCGATTATTCATGGTTACAATAATGATCCAGATGGGATCATCACAATTGTTGCCGAAATTCATGGTGAAACCATTACGATTTCCGTCGAAGACGAGGGCGCCGGTATCGATGATCTGGTTCAAGCATTGCAACCGCTCTATACGTCTAAACCTGAGCTTGAACGATCTGGAATGGGATTTACGATTATGGAAAATTTCATGGATCAGCTTGATGTGCGCTCGAGGGTCGGACATGGCACGACGGTGATAATGACGAAGCGAATTGAATCCAAAAAAGCTTTGTTTAATTAGGGGTTTGATCTCTATGGATGTGGACTTGAAACATGCAGCTCACAATTACTTAGACGACGCTGAGGTCAAAAGGCTTATTGCGATGAGCCAAGCGGGAGATACAATCGCTCGGAACACCCTTATTCATTGCAATATAAGGCTAGTTTGGTCCGTGGTACAGCGATTTTTGAACCGAGGCTACGAACCGGACGACTTGTTCCAAATCGGCTGTATTGGGCTTTTAAAATCGGTTGACAAATTTGATTTATCTTATGACGTGAA
>JBILCE010000122.1:0-4004 GCA_044353305.1 Paenibacillus sp. | reverse complement strand
ACTCGAACAGGATTTTGTGCGTGTCGAAGACGAGTTTCTTGCGAATAAGGAACGGGTGACCGATGATGACGACTAAGTTTTATTCTAATCTCGGATTGGCGATGCGAGCCGGAAAAATGGTCACAGGCGATGAAGGGGTATTGGATGCGATTCGCAAAGGGGAAGCCAAACTTGTGATCGTAGCTCAAGATGCATCTGAGAATACTCGCAAAAAATTTCGCGATAAATGCATTTATTTTCAAACTCCCCATCTAGAATATGGTCTGCGTGAACAACTCGGCCCTAGCATTGGAAGAGCGGAGCGGGTCGTAATGGCGATAACGGATTCAGGTTTTGCAAAGATGTTAGTAAATTGTGCGGAGGTGGAGTAATTTGACGAAAGATGACAACAAAGATAAATTGAGGGTTTATGAGTATGCAAAGAACTTGAACATGAGTAGTAAGGAAATTATCACAATTTTGAAGAGACTTAACCTTCCGGTTAACAATCATATGAGTGTGATGGAGAATGAAGCTGTTGATGCTGTTGAAAAGTTTTTTCGTGATATTAAATCAAATGCTGCAGCGAAACGTGCGGCCAGCGAGAATGCGCAACGCCCACAACCGCAGATAGCGCAAGGCGGCCAGCAACAGCAGGGGCAACGCTCACAACCGCAGGCAGCGCAAGGCGGCCAGCAACAGCAAGGGCAGCGCCCACAACCGCAGGCAGCGCAAGGTGGCCAGCAACAGCAGGGGCAGCGCCCACAACCGCAGGCAAGTCAGGGTAGCGAGCAACAGCAGGGGCAACGCCCACAACCGCAGGCAGCGCAAGGCGGCCAGCAACAACAGGGGCAGCGCCCACAAGGATCACAAGGTGGTCAGTATCAAGGACAACGTCCACAAGGATCACAAAGTGATCGCCCGCAAGGACAACGTCCACAGGGATCACAAGGTGGTCAGTATCAAGGGCAACGCCCACAAGGCGCGCAAGGTGGCCAGCAACAGGGCCAGCGTGGTCCTCGTACGGGTGGTGTTCCTAGTAGTGCCCAAGGAACTCAAAGAGCAAAACCTGCCGGGGATGCGGGAGTTTCACGTGCCCCTCAAGATAATAACCGCGGACGCACAGGCGATAGTCAACGCCGTTATAATGAAGGTCCAAATCGTGGTCCGTCAGGTGGACCGCGTAATTTCTCTACGACTACACGTAACCCAATTGTTTCACCTGTTAATGTGGATCCCGATACGAAGGCTGGTCAAGACAAATTGACGAAGAAAAACCGACGATTCGATGATAATCGAACGACTGGTTTCCGAAGTGGCCAACCGAATCGGAACCAAAAAAATGCTAAAGGCAAACAACAGCAAGTTCCTGCTCCGAAGAAAGATAATACACCAAAGAAAGTCATTGTTCGTGGATCTATGACTGTTGGCGAACTAGCTAAATTATTGCACAAAGATGTATCCGAAGTTATAAAGAAATTGTTTCTGAACGGCATCATGGCAACAATTAATCAAGAATTGGATTTAGATACAGTCCAATTACTAGTTAGCGACTATGGTGTCGAAATTGAAGTGAAGATTGCTGTAGATGATACGAATTTTGAGACATTTGAAGAGATCGACGAAGATGTTAACCTTATTGAGCGTCCACCAGTCGTTACAATCATGGGACACGTCGATCATGGGAAAACTACCCTTCTTGATGCGATCCGACATACCAATGTAACGGAAGGCGAAGCTGGGGGAATTACTCAACATATCGGAGCCTATCAGGTCGAGACAAACGGCAAGAAAATTACATTCTTGGATACCCCAGGTCATGAAGCTTTTACCAGCATGAGAGCACGGGGCGCTCAGGTTACCGATATTACTATTATTGTTGTTGCTGCCGATGATGGTGTTATGCCACAAACGGTCGAAGCAATCAATCATGCTAAAGCGGCAAACGTACCTATAATTGTTGCCGTCAACAAAATTGATAAGCCTGATGCAAATCCAGATAAAATCAAGCAAGAATTGACCGAATATGCACTTGTTCCCGAAGAGTGGGGCGGTGACACGATTTTCTGCAACATATCTGCGAAACAACGTATGGGGTTAGACAACCTATTAGATATGATTTTACTTGTTGCAGAGGTCCAAGAATTAAGGGCAAATCCTAATAAAAGAGCCCGCGGAACAGTCATCGAAGCGGAACTCGACAAAGGAAAAGGTCCTGTTGCACGTGTGCTTATCCAGAACGGTACATTAAAAGTTGGCGATAGTTTTATCGCAGGCGTATACTTCGGACGCGTCCGTGCGATGGTCAATGACAAAGGTAAACGTCTCAAAGAAGCTGGACCATCTACTCCGGTAGAGATTACTGGGTTAACGGAAGTCCCTCAAGCAGGGGATCCACTATTAGCATATGAAGACGAGCGGAAAGCGCGGGAAGTTGCAGAACGTAGAGCTGTTCAACTTCGTCAGTCCGAATTTGGACAGAACAGTCGTGTAACGTTAGATGATCTTTACAAGCATATTAAAGATGGCGAGATCAAGGATCTAAATGTGATCATCAAAGCAGACGTTCAAGGTTCGGTTGAGGCTCTAAAAGGTTCTTTAGCGAAAATTGAAGTGGCTGGCGTGCGAGTGAAAATCATTCATCAGGGAGCAGGAGCGATTACCGAATCTGACATTACGTTAGCTTCCGCATCCAATGCCATTGTGATCGGTTTTAACGTCAGGCCGGAACCTGCAGCTCAAGCAACAGCTGAACACGAGAAAGTGGATATCCGTTTACATCGGATCATTTATAACGTTATTTCAGAAATCGAATCTGCAATGAAAGGCATGCTCGATCCGATTTTCAAAGAGACGATCATTGGGCAAGCGGAAGTCCGTAACACGTTTAAAGTAACAAAAGTAGGTACAATTGCTGGTTGTATGGTAACAACTGGCAAAGTGACGCGTTCTGCTAATGCTCGTGTCATCCGAGCTGGGATTGTCGTATTTGAAGGTAAAATTGACAACCTTAAACGTTTTAAAGACGATGCTAAAGAAGTTTCTCAAGGTTACGAATGTGGTATAACCCTGGAACGTTTTCAAGATATTAAGGAAGGGGACCTTATCGAGGCCTATATCATGGAATCGGTTGAGAGGTGAATATAAATGCCAAGTGTACGTCCTGGACGCGTGGGCGAACAAATTAAGAAAGAGCTCAGCCAAATCATTCAGTACGAGTTTAAAGATCCTCGGGTAGGTTTCGTAACGATTACAGGTGTTGATGTAACGGGAGATCTTTCTCAAGCGACGATTTATTTAAGTGTGTACGGTTCTGAGCAACAAAAGAGCGACACTTTAAAAGCGCTATCTAGCGGAACAGGTTTTATGCGCTCGGAGTTGGGGAAACGAATCCGACTCCGAATTGCTCCGAAGCTTTTTTTCAAATTCGATACTTCGGTGGAATATGGAAGTAAGATCGAAAAACTTATTTCTCAGATACATGAGGAAGGGAAACCTGCGGAATGAATGCATCGGCTTCACTTTCTTATTCTGAGCAATTGGAAGCTGCATCCACATTTTTTCGTGAACATGACGATTTTCTAGTTGTGTCACACGTCCAGCCGGATGGAGACGCTGTAAGCTCAACGCTTGCTGTGGGTCATCTTTTGAAACAATTGGGTAAATCATTTACCCTGATAAATGAAGGTCGTATCCCTGCTAAGTTTAAGAGGCTTGAGGGAGCATTAGACATTGTCGATTATTCACAAAAGGTTCTCCATCGGTCGTTCCGCGTCGTCATCTGTGTAGATTGCGCGGATTATACCCGGATGGGCCAAGTCGTGAACTTATTCGCAGAAGATGTCAAATTGCTAAACATTGATCATCATCCAACAAATAACCAATTCGGCACGTTGGCCATCATTCGAGAGAATGCAGCTGCGACAGTTGAATTGGTTTACGATATTGGGGTTCAGTTAGATGCGGTTTGGCCGCTTCCTCTCTGTGAGTCTATTTATACAGGGTTGTTAACTGATACAGGTGGC
>JBILCE010000121.1:0-4009 GCA_044353305.1 Paenibacillus sp. | reverse complement strand
GTAGACCTTCTTTTCACGGCCCGCACCAAGTAAAATTAACGCTTCCGAATGATGCATCTTCGGGTTGTCGAATCGCGGAATGGGGCTAGGCGCCATTACATACCGATCATTTACCATCACCGGATGATCGGCGTCGGTTGACATGGTTCCGTATTTCATAATTTGTTCATAAAGCATCAGCCAAGCGCCTGTATACTCCTTCTCGGCATGCAACCGTTTGGTAGCCAGTTCACTTGCTTCGTACCCACGAAGCGGTTCAGGAAGGGGCACTTGGAGTACGAGAATTTGCTCGGAGTGAAGACGTTCCTCTGGGATCCGATGTCTGGACTGAATCAAGGTTGCCTCTGACGTGCGATCGGTTGTTTCGATTCCCGTCGTCTTCGATACTAATTTCTTGATATTGACGGCATTCACCGATTCATCGGCGCCTTGGTCGATCACCTTTAGCACGTCACTTCTGCCGACAAGCGATAGAGTCAGCTGCAGACCACCGGTTCCCCAACCGCGTGCGATCGGCATTTCGCGCGAAGCAAACGGCACTTGATAGCCAGGAATGGCAACCGCCTTCAATGTGGCGCGGCGAATTTCCCGCTTCGAGCCTTCGTCGAAGAAGGCATAATGATAAGCAATCTTCATGGGTTTCCGCCTTTCTTCGTCTGACGCAAGCTATCAAGTTTGGACTGGAATGTAACATAATGAGGCATTTTCAGATGGGATACAAAGCCAGTTGATTCAACGGAGTCAATGTGGAAAAGCACAAATTCTTCATTGTGACTCGGAAATTCGTTATTCGGATGCTCAAGACAATTGTCCAAGATGCTCATCGCAATCGCCTTCGTCTCGTTCTGTCCGTAACATACCCCGTAACCAATCTCGAACTCGATTTCTTTCTTGCCCCGTTCCTTCTCCACGGTTACCGGCATGAGCATTTCCACTTCGGTTACCTTGATGTCACCGATATAGTAAGTATCGTCCTCGTCGGCAGAACCGGTCGGATTGTTGATCTCAATCGGAAGGTTACCGACTCTCAGTTCTCCGACAGTTGGGTGAAGCTGGCCATAGCCACGAATGACTGAATAAGCAAACGATGTAAGGGCTCCCGTCTGCCCACGTGTAAGAATTTGCATCCGCTCACTCCGATTGGCCGGCAGCTTTAAGTTATTGCGTGTGACATCGTCCGGCTCCCGATCATTCGGCTCACATTCCGCAAGCAATCCCTCCGCACGAAGATAATCTAGCACCTTTGGTAATTTTCTTAAATTTTGCACGCTTCCAGCTGATAATGGTGCATGCTCTTGCTCGAACGCCTCGAGCCATCTCTGCGCTTCGCACTCGACCTCATCGATCAATTCAAAATCGAGCAGACGATGAATAAAATCCGTTGTTGCACCGAGAATTTGACCGCCTGGAATGTCCTTGAAGCTGGCGGAAATACGGCGTTCCACCAACATATCCCCCGATTGAACCGTGCGCGAATAATGTTTGCGTGGTAATGTTGAGCGGTAAGCTCTCATGAGGAATACGGCTTCTTCCGGACTACCCTCCGCTTGCTTGATCGCAACAGCGGCAATCGTCTCACTGTAGAGGCTGCTTTCCGACATGACTTGGTCAATCAATGCCCGCATGCCTCCTTCGATCCGATCGACATCCAGCACTTTGCCTTGCTTCAACCGCTCATACGTCAATCGCTTAATCGATTGTTCGATCGCTTCGGTTCCACCTTTTACGGCAACATATCCCATTTAATTGTTCACCTGCCTTGCCAATTGGGTTGTACGAGGAAGTCCGAGTAGCCTGAAATCAGAATCTATGAAAAATAAATCAATCCCCAGCGGATATTCGACGTTCTTGAACGCACGAATCTCTGGCCAACGACCATCGACCCCCATATTCACGTAAGCCATGTCCATGATCCCCGGACCAACTAAACGCCAGGTAGGATCGTTCGTGACTCTCTCGGATTCAATAATGAATGTGGCTGATTGGTGAGGGTCTTCCAACGTTCCGATCTTCGCAACCTGTAGGGCTTGTTCAAAATCTATCATCGCTGCATCGCGTAGCACGAAGATGTAATCCGCTTTTGCGGCATCCGTTGCTTTGGCGTAAGTTAATTGGTTTAACATGGACGTTATCTGCTGTTCCCGTGCCGATACCACCTTGAAGGTCACTTCCGTATCGAGTAACATAATGGCCATAAGCGTAGTAGAAGCCAAACAGCCCGGGAGCATGCCCTCCGTATTCTTCGCCTCAGCTGCTAATGACATGATAGTACCTGGTCTAGACAAACCATTCAGCGTCTTCCGGTATGCGGTCTGAATGTCGTGCACCCGATCAAATGTGATGCTCATCGTCTTATGCCTTCTTCCTTATTAGTCGTCCGCCATCGTCTCGAAGCTAACTTTTGTTTTCATAACCCCAGTTGAAAATTTCACACTCATCTGTGCAAGCCGCTCTTCCTCTTCCATTAACAGAGCAGTCCAGCTCTCAATCTCTGGAAATTTTGCATTATATGCAGCGTCAATAACGGCAAGATCGTAAGCAAGCTCAGCTTCGTCGCCTTTCACAATTCCAATGCCAATCGTGTCGCCGATTCTGACCTTGCATTCCGTGACGAACAGTTCGCCGATGTAGAACAACGTCTTTTTGGCCGTCTCCCGCATCTGAATCATCACTAACCCATGATTGGGGTCTTCGAGTGTCTGCACGTCATACCGTTTCACGATTTCAGCGGACATGCGGGCTGTCGTCTCCCGTGAACCGTTAATCAGCAGCTCCGTTCTTTTCCTACGTTTCAAGCTGTCAGCCTCCTTTTAAATCTCATATGTGAATGTATCGCTTCGATATAAAATCTTAGTCACTTCCAAAACATGTCCCGTTAGCGAATCTAAACAATCCGATTCAATTGACAACAGCGGAACCAAGCTTGAACATTGCAGTAGCGCTCGCTCCGATCTAGTGGGGAAAACTACACTTAACCGACTAGAGCTCGACTCAAAGGTGCTGTATCCTTTGTTGTGGTAATAAGCGAACATGGACGTAATCGATGAACCTTCCAAGGAAATGTCTGGAAAAAGATCTTCCCTCACATAGGAAATATGCAGGGCAATTGGGGAACCATCTACGTATCGTAGTCGACTAATTTTGAACACGTTGCCGTTGTTCGATTCAACACCTAGAGCCTGAAAAACAGGTCGTTGAAACGGGATTAATTCGCAGCCTATATTTTTTGAGTGATAATCGAATTGGAGCTCCTTCATTTTGTCGCTGAAGCTGATTTTGCCAGATAGCACGAGTGGAATTTGTTTCCGACGGTTTTTGACGAAGCTACCCTTACCTTGGATGGAGTAAATATAGTCCCGATCCTGCAAGAGCTTGTATACTTTGCGGGCGGTCATGCGCGGAACCTTGTAAAGTTGTGCAAGTTCATTCTCAGATGGCAAACTATCGTCGGGCTCATACTTGCCGGCATCAATGTCAAAAATCAACTTGTCCAAAATGTCTATTTCTTCACTCATTTTGCAATCAATCCCCTTATTCCTCACTTCCGTACTTGGCGATGAAACTGTCGATGTCATTTAACTCATCAAATCGTTCTTCCAATAGTTCACGAGACCAATCCCACCAAGCGATGCGTTGTAGAGCATCGACAACATTCGGCTCGAAGCGTGTTTTAATCGGTCTCGCTGGAACACCGACCACCACGGTATACGGGGGCACGTCCTTCGTGACAACCGATCCCGATCCGACAACGGCGCCGTTGCCGATTGTGACACCTTTCATAATAATGGCGCCATGACCGACCCATACATCATGGCCGATCGTGACACGATTTTCGCGTCTCCAATTGAAAATGAGGTCATCATCAGTGGAGGCGAATCCATAAGCTGCTCGGCGATACGTCATATGATGCTGGGTCACACGATCCATCGGATGTTGCACCGGGTTGATACAAACATGGGAAGCGATGCTAGTGAATTTACCGATTTCACTATAGTTGATCGTGACATCG
>JBILCE010000120.1:0-4017 GCA_044353305.1 Paenibacillus sp. | reverse complement strand
GTAATTGCTCACATAAATATAAAGAGTCAATGGCACACTAATGAGAGGGTCTACCCCAAGAGGAGTAATCGAAGGAGGGACAAAACATGGCTATTTTAAGCGAAGTAGTCCAAAACCAGGCGGAATTAAAGCTCAAAGATCAAGTAGCGATTGTGACCGGTGCCGCTTCAGGTATCGGTCGTGCGGTAGCGATTTCGCTAGCTAATCAAGGTGCAAATGTGTGTCTGATTGATTTGAAGGAGCAAGAAGCGAACAAAGTGAAGGCGGAAATCGAAGCATTAGGGATTGGCAAGGCCATTGTTACGGAAGCCGATGTGTCGGAGCCAAAAAGAATGCAGGAAGCCATCAATCGAGCATTTCAATCATGGGGGCGATTGGATATTGTGTTCGCCAATGCAGGAATCAATGGTACCCTTGCTCCTATTGAGTTGATGCCTGATGAGGAATGGGAGCATACTTTGTCGACTAACTTAAGAGGGACGTTCCTAGCTGTAAAATATGCGATTCCGCACATGAAGAAAAACGGTGGTAGCATCATTATTACAAGCTCTATTAATGGTAATCGCACATTTTCGAACATCGGAATGTCAGCATACAGCACTTCGAAAGCGGCACAGACCGCCTTTATGAAAATGGCTGCATTGGAATTGGCACGCTATAAGATTCGGGTCAATGCCATTTGCCCGGGTGCAATTCAGACAAATATTAAGCAAAGTACCCAATCGACACCTGAACTGCAAGATGTGCAGATTCCCGTCTACTATCCTGAAGGTAGCCAACCGTTGGAACATCAACCTGGGAAGCCGGAGCAAGTTGCTGATCTTGTTTTGTTCCTCGCATCACCGCAAGCCAGCCACATTACCGGCACGGAAATTTATATCGACGGCGCTGAATCGTTGTTGTAACTAGCGGGACGCTCGTTCGTCTGCCTCCGCATGGTCATAGGAACAGTGCTTGGGTCATATTCTATTGGTATAGACGTGACGGAGGCGAGACGAATGATTATTTCATTAGCAAAATGGCGCAAGCGGATTGTATTTTCATGTGTATTTATCCTACTTAGTTATTCTTTGTATGTATTAATTGGTGTGTCAAAGGATTGGCTCGATCAGCATAATCGCTATAAACCGCCGATTCAAAAAGCTACGAAAGTGATTCAGCAGGAGCAATTAATAGAAGAGCAACTGACAATGAGGGATCGCCTGTTGCTGTTTTATCAAGTGGGGGAGTAAGGCTTGTATGTGAATGGGTTCATGTATAAACATGGACTCAACTTGACATGCGAACTTTTTTGGAAAAAGATAGAGAAGAATAGGAGTGGCTCATATGGTGTATAAACGAATCTGTTTAGTTGTGCTAGATAGTGTGGGAATAGGTGAACAGCCAGATGCAGCAACATTTGGCGATGAGGGGGCAAATACGCTTGGCCATATCGGGGAGCGGGTGAAAGACTTTGCTCTACCCAATCTGCAGCGCATGGGATTGGGTTTGATTGCACCGATTCCTGGCGTTCTGCCTGTGGACAAGCCGATAGCTTCCTACGGCAAGATGAGGGAAGTGTCAGCGGGGAAAGATACGATGACCGGTCATTGGGAGATTATGGGACTGCGGGTTGATGTGCCTTTTATTACGTTTCCGAATGGCTTTCCCGATGCGCTTATCCGTCAATTTGAAGATGAAACTGGACGAAGAGTAATCGGTAACAAACCAGCCTCTGGCACGGAAATCCTGGACGAGCTGGGGGAAGAGCAGATGCAAACAGGGGCTTGGATTGTTTACACGTCGGCGGACAGTGTTTTTCAACTTGCGGCCCATGAAGGTGTTATCCCGCTCGATGAACTTTATCGCGGGTGCGAAATTGCTAGACGATTAACGTTAGAGCATCCATATACGGTTGGCCGTGTAATCGCACGTCCATATGTAGGAACACCTGGCGCTTTCCAAAGGACTAGTAATCGTCATGATTATGCGGTAAAACCACCAGCGCCCACGGTGATGAATCGACTGAACGAAGCGGATTTTGCTTGTATTACAATAGGTAAGATCCGTGATATATATTCAGGAGAAGGAGTCACCCAAGCCATTCATACAACAAGCAATGCCGATGGGATCGATCGTACGATGGAGACCATGCGTAGTGATTTTCATGGACTTGTGTTTACGAATCTGGTAGACTTTGACTCGCTCTATGGTCATCGTCGGGATCCACAGGGTTATGGGGAGGCGTTGATGGCGTTTGATCAGCGGCTACCGGACTTACTTGCTACACTAAGGGATGACGACTTGTTGATACTCACTGCGGATCATGGAAATGACCCGGTGCACAGTGGGACGGACCACACGCGAGAGTATGTTCCTTTGCTTGCATGGAGCCCGTCGATGAAAAGGCCCCAATCACTTGGTGTGCGGGGTACTTTCGCGGACGTAGGAGCGACGATTGCGGACAATTTTCAGCTAGAAAAACCCGAAAATGGGACAAGCTTTTTAAGAGAGTGGGAGGAATAAACAATGACAACTTTCTCGTGGAGTGAAAAAATCGAACAAGCGGCTGCTTATATTCGAAGCCGATCGAAAATTAACCCGGAAGTAGGATTAATTTTAGGTTCCGGTCTCGGCGTACTAGCGGAAGCAATAGAAGATGCGATATCGATTGATTATCAGGATATTCCTCATTTTCCTGTTTCAACAGTAGAAGGCCATGCGGGTGTGTTACTTATTGGCCGCATTCAAGGTAAACCTGTTATGTTGATGAAAGGTCGATTTCATCTTTATGAAGGGTATGCAATTGATACCGTATCCTTCCCCGTTCGCGTTATGAAGGCATTGGGGGTCCACACGTTAGTGGTGACAAATGCTGCAGGTGGAATCAATGTATCCTACAGTTCTGGTTTGTTAATGGTCATTAGCGATCATATCAATATGACGGGCAACAATCCGTTGATTGGACCGAATGATCCGAAACTAGGACTTCGCTTCCCAGACATGTCGGAAGCTTACAGTAAACGTCTTAGACAAATTGCGCACGAAACGGCTGCGGAACAAGGCACCACGCTAGGCGAAGGCATTTATGCTGGATTACTAGGACCTAGCTATGAGACGCCTGCTGAAATTCGCATGTTACGCACGCTCGGTGCTGATGCGGTCGGCATGTCCACCGTACCTGAAGTCATCGTCGCTCGACATAGCGGTATTCAAGTGTTAGGCATTTCTTGCATCACAAATATGGCAGCCGGTATCCTAGACCAGCCATTATCGCACGAAGAGGTAATGGAAACTGCGAATCGAGTCCGTCAGACGTTTCTCCAATTAATTGTAGGAATTGTGCCTAAGCTGACAGTATAATGTGCATCAACATTTGTGGACAAAGCTTGTATAGGTTTAGTCACAAAAAGAGCGTGGGAGATGGCAAAGCATGCGGACAGTCGATTTGATCCAGAAGAAACGGGATGGCGCCTCGTTGTCGCGTGAAGAGTTGGCTTTTCTCATTGAGGGATATACGCAGGGTCGAATTCCGGATTACCAAGTAGCTGCTTGGGCAATGGCTGTGTTTTTTCGTGGCATGACGGCGCAAGAAACAGCTGATTTGACTTTGGTGATGGCCTCGTCGGGGGATCAATTCGACTTATCTGCAATCGCAGGTATTAAAGTGGATAAGCATAGTACAGGCGGGGTCGGTGACACGACGACGCTTGTTTTGGCGCCGTTGGTTGCTGCTGCAGGTGTTCCAGTTGCAAAGATGTCAGGACGCGGTCTAGGTCATACTGGGGGCACAATAGACAAATTGGAGTCAATCCCAGGGTTTCGAGTTGAACTGGAAAAGGATGCATTTATTGAGCAAGTAAATCGAATTGGTGTTGCGGTAATCGGACAATCAGGCAATCTGACTCCTGCCGATAAAAAATTGTATGGTTTAAGAGACGTGACTGGAACGGTAAATTCCATACCGCTCATCGCGAGTTCCATTATGAGTAAGAAAATTGCTTCAGGTGCAGATCGAATTGTACTCGATGTGAAAAC
>JBILCE010000119.1:0-4045 GCA_044353305.1 Paenibacillus sp. | reverse complement strand
GTCATTGAGGACGAGCCTACGCTTGCTCGACTTCTCTCTTATAACTTAACGCAAGAAGGATACTTGGTGAAAGTCGCGGATCATGGTGGTGACGGATATCAATGTGCGCTACAACAAGCGTATGACTTAATCGTGTTGGATATTATGTTACCAGGCATGAATGGCTTTGAAATTTTAACACGACTGCGGCAAAAAAACATTCGAACACCGGTTATCATTCTCACAGCTCGTAACGCCGAGGACGAAGTGGTCCAAGGGCTAAAATGTGGTGCAGACGATTACATGACCAAGCCATTCGGTGTTGCTGAGTTGCTGGCTCGCGTATCAGCGGTTTTACGTCGTTCGAATGATGGTGGGGAAATCTCAAATGATCCCTCAGGAGAAAAGGTCATTGTGGTTGGAGAAGTGAGTATTTACCCAGAGAAATATGAAGTAGTATTGAATGGAAATTCCATACCGTTGAGACCGAAGGAGTTTGAAGTGTTGCTCTATCTCGTTCAAAGACCTGGTGTTGTCATTACTCGCGACGACTTGATGAACGTTGTTTGGGGCTTCGATTACATTGGTGGTCAACGAACGGTCGATGTACATGTCAGCTCGCTTCGCAAAAAACTAGAGATGAATCAGCAATCTGTCCAAATTGAATCGATTCGCGGTGTAGGCTACAAGCTTGTAGCACGCTCTAGCAAAAAATAGGGAGGCAACGGCCTCCCTATTTTTTTATTAGAAACTAATAATCCTTCTTTTTTTCATTTGTATTAAACATACCGGTATGTATTAATTTCACTTTGACTTCAATTGATTCCAGCCTAATTTTTTGTAATTTGTGGCTTCCATTATCGGTAAAACGACTCCAATCCTGGAAATTTTTCCGATAGAGTTCATGTTCCAACGCATAGATATCAATACCTGCCTTCTGCCCAATGTTGAACGTACGCTCGATCTCATCGCGAATGGCTTTAACGGTGTCTTCTTCAAAGGTTGCTTCATCCAATGGTTCGATCATTTCTTGCATAATGGCTTTGACGTGAATGTTGAGTTGGAAGCTAACTTCGTTATCTGACACGATCGGTTGAATCGTTGACTTTGGATTGGTCACAGAGATCGTTGCAACGGTCTTCCCTTCTTCTACTAGTGGGATGATCACTATACTCGTATTGTTCTCTAGCCATCGTTTCCCTCTCAGATCCTTCTCACTAAACCACTTGTGCCCATTATCTTCTCGTATGGCGAATGCTCCATCCACGAAAAGTTTACCTTCAGGCTGATCATTCTTGTTCCAAATTTCCTTTGTAATACTAAGGTTAGGAAGTAAAAACGTATTTCCCGGTTCTCGATAATTATGAATCACATCAAACAAATAAAACGGGCGAATGGATGATAATTGTTCATATTTTTCCATAGGTTGATGTAGGATGCTAGAAAGAGGAGAAAGATTGTGGAAAGCTGGAGTTGCAAAAACCTCATCTATTGATTCCTTGGTTACGAATGTTCGCATTCTAAATCGGTTTTCCCTAAAGCGCAACAAGCTATCCGTAACAACCGATATGCCTCTTCGAAGAGCGGACTCGGTCAGTAAGAGTGCGGAGACATGTCCTAAATAAATGCGTTGTTGTGATGTTTGGTTCAGTTTGAGAATTGCTTCATTGATGGTTTCTCCTTCCATATGACCGGTCGATTCCAGACCAGGCTGAGATAAATTACCCGATTCATGCTTCGCTATGCTTGCAGTATCAATAATTTGATTGTACACGATATACTTTCCGTCCTTATAATCAATACCGATGGCATTTACATAATTGATATCTTGGATTGTTTTTATGTCCCAGCATCCTGTTAGAATGAATGTGAATAAGAAGAAAACGGCACATATCCGCACCAAACGCATCCCTATCAAGAGCTCTCACCTCCTTGCCTTGTTGAATCTGCCCCTTGTAATGGTGAAGGTCGTCGCTTCATTAAATGCCATGGTTTTGCTAAAACACCAGCGATCATGTCTTTGAAGTTTGGTGGTGATAGAGGCATTAAATAAGGGACACCAAACGATTCAAGGGTGGACAAATAGAGGACAATTCCGATTAGCCCCAAAATAAAGCCGTAGATTCCAAGTATCGTCGAGCAAAGCATAATCAATAGACGAATCAAGGTAATCGTACCTGTTAATGTTTGATTGGTTACGGTAAACATCGCAATGGTTGAAATCGATGAAACGACAAGTGTAATGGGTCCAGTTAGACCTGCTCGAATCGCTGCATCACCGACGAATAAACCGCCGACGACCGCAACTGTCTGGCCTACAGCCTTTGGCAGTCGTAAGCCAGACTCCCGGAAAAGTTCAAACAGTGCCATCATGAGGAAAAAGTCCATCGGAATCGACAAGGGAAGACCAAGTCGGGATGTCATAATGGTGGCAAGTAACGGAAATGGAATTTGTTCCATATTAAAGGCAGAGATGGCGATCCAAAATCCGGGTAAAAAAATGGCAACCCCAATACCTGCTAATCGAATTAAACGCTCAATTGTTACGTAATAGAAAGGAAGATGCATATCTTCAGGAGATTTGATCATAAGTAGCAAATTGCCAGGCACGATTAAGACTTGAGGTGAACCATCGACCAAAATCGCCAATCGTCCGCGCAATAAGCCTTGAACCGTTTGATCAGGCCGTCCATTGTAGTCCAGTAAGGGGAATAAGGAAAACTTATTCTCAGACAATCCATCCTCGAGCTGTGCGCTACTTACCAGACCATCTATTTTTAAGGAAAGCAGTCTTTTTCGTGCTTCCACCACAATTTCGGGACGAATGACATCGTCAATGTAGACAAAAGCGACAGACGTTCGGCTTCTTTCGCCGACAACGAAATTTTCTACACAGAGGGAATTTGTTTTGAGTCTTTTTCGAATTAAGGCGGTGTTGGTAATAATGCTTTCGGTGAAAGCATCTCGTGGCCCTTTGATCGATATCTCGGAAGTTGATTCTTCCGGCATTCGGTTGGGCGGACTTGAAATATTTAGTGTGTAAAGTAATTGGGCATCGATAAAAAATAACACGAGCTGACCCGAGTAGACGAAATGTGACAACTTTTCATGATTAGTGGGGTCAGCTAGTGGCTGTAGCTGTAAGGTTCGATTGGTCTCGAAAGCCTCCGTTTGAATGGAAGGAATGGTCTGCAACATTGCCTGCAATTGGGGTAGTACAACATGATCAATTTGTTTGCGATCGGCCATCCCTTCGCAGTAAATGAGTAGAACGCAACAATCGTTCGATTTTGTTTGAAATTGAAAGGATTCGATGATGACATCTGCGGAGCGGGCGAATAACTGACGCAATTGCGCCTCAGTGACCATTATTTTATGTTTTTTTAACATGAGTGAGAGTCTCCTTTCGTTTGTCCGGAAGCCAGGACAATCCGAGTGGTAGCAAGGTTAGAAGTAACGATGCGCCAAGTGAAACAAGAAAATACCAACTTTTTAATTGGTTGAAGTATTTCAAGTCACTTATAGGAAGTAAACTTAACCCAAATAAGAGCACGCTAAATAAGAGCAGGATGACTGTCCGTTCCCGTTCCGTGCGAGCACGTAATACATCTGGAATAAGAAAAAGCATGAGGGATACCCGAATGAATGCACCGGATAGCCATTGATAGATCGAGAGAAAGTCAAGGTGGGAAATATACTTGCCAATTGCTACTAAACGCCATTGCTCAAAAGCAGGGTAACGAAAATCAGCCGCTGCGAACGGTCCAAAGAGGGAAATGGCCCCCGTTAACACTCCTATTGTCAAGCCTCCTACAATGAGTAAAACGAACAACAATCCGGGTAGTCGTATGGCCGTCGAGACATAGTGACGGATATAAAGAATTAACATGATTTCGAACAAGCCTCCGCAAGATATAAGGGTAGCATGTAAGGTCGGCCCATACCCATGTGTCAGGATTGGAAGTAGTAACGAATAATGTTTAAATTGCAAATTGGTAATTCCCACGAACAAACCGAGTACCATAACGATTGGTAACAAAATCCCAGCACATATGGCGATTTGTCG